>JBAIWZ010000101.1:0-5043 GCA_037916955.1 Acutalibacteraceae bacterium
GGCGACCGCGACCGGCGGCTTCTTCACGATCTTGGCCGCGCCGAAACAGGCGAACGACAGGTCGCCCAGCTTCGGATCCGGCGGCGCGCTGAAGTCGGCGGCCTCGGGTGCCGCTTCCTTCGGGAGCAGGGCCGCGAGCGCCGCGGCGAGGTCCTGTTTGGCTTTATCGAGAGTGCTCATCGTCATTTTCCGGAAATGTTCGCGAAGAACCGCTTTCCTTTCTGGATCAGTATCTTTTTCTTGCCGACCTCGACCTCGGCCGCGGGATCGTTCACGACCCGGCCGTCCACTTTGACGCCGCCCTGGGTCACGAGCCGACGCGCCTCGCTCTTCGACGGCGCCAGCTTGGCCTCGACCAGCAGGTCGACCAGCGGCCGCTTGCCGGCCCTGACCGCGACCTCGGGAATTTCGTCCGGCAATTCCTTGTTCTTGAAGGTTTTCACGAAGGCTTCCTCAGCGGCGTCGGCAGCGGCCGGCGAATGATATTGGGCGATGATCTCCCTGGCCAGCCTCGCCTTGGCGTCGCGCGGGTTCATCTTGCCGCCGGCGCAATCCTTCTTCATCTTTTCGATCTCAGGCATCGGCACGTCGGTCGTCAGCGCGAACCAGTCCCAGAGCGGGGCGTCCGGGATCGACATGACCTTGCCGAACATCTGCTCTGGCGCCTCGGCCACGCCGACGTAATTGCCGAGCGACTTGGACATCTTGTGGACGCCGTCGGTGCCGACCAGGATCGGACCCAGGAACATCGCGTCCTGTTCCGGCTTGCCCAGCTTGCGCTGGAGGTCGCGGCCGGCCAGGATGTTGAACTTCTGGTCCGTGCCGCCGATCTCGACGTCGGCCTCGACCATGATCGAATCGTAGGCCTGCATCATCGGGTACATGATCTCGTGCAGGTGGATGTCGGTCCCCTCTTTCAGCCGCTTGGCGAAGTCGTCGCGTTCGATCATCCGGGCGACGGTGAACTTGGCGGCCAGCTGGATGACGTCGTTGAAACCCATCTTGCCGAACCACTCGCCGTTGCGGCGGACCTCGATCTTTCCCAGGTCGAGTATCTTGCCGGCCTGGTCGAGGTAGGTCCGGGCGTTAGCTTCGATATCGGACTCCGAAAGCATGGGCCGGGTCTTGGACTTGCCGGTCGGGTCGCCGACGCGGGCGGTGTAGTCGCCGATGATCAGGACGATCTGGTGTCCGAGATCCTGAAATTCCTTGAGTTTCTTGAGCGCCACCGCGTGCCCGAGATGGATGTCGGGCGCGGTCGGATCGACGCCGAGCTTGATCCGCAACCGGCGGCCGGACCCCAGTTTTTCGCGCAGGCTCTTCTCGATCACGACCTCGGCGACGCGCCGGGTCAGCAGCTGATCGATCTTGGCCTTGTCGGTGATGATCTTCATACGCGGGTCATCTTAGCTTAATTGCGCCTGAATTGGAAGCCTCGGCGGGCCCGCGGCGGCGTTGACTGAACCGCGCCGACGGGTCTAAAGTCAGGCGGTTCCTTAAATTCGAGAGACGAGGAGTACCGCATGGAAACCGCGGCCCAGACGTCCGGCTTGTTCACGACCTATCATCTGGCCTGGCTGGCGATCTCGCTTCTGGCCCTGACCGCGAATCTGGCGCTCGACCGTTTCGGACGCCGGCCGTTCTACGCCATCGCCTGCGTCCTGCACGCGGTCGTCGCCTTCGAGGCGGTGCTGCGGCTGGCCCTGGACGCCGCGGGCGGCGGCTTCTGCGTCCACTGCATCTGGTTCAACGTCCTGTTCGCGGCCGCCAACTGGCTGCTGCTCGAGGACCGGGTCCGCAGCCGGGCCGCGGACGGGAACGGCGAAGATCGGCCGCCGAAGGACGGCGGCTGAAGACGCGACGGCGCTTCGGCCCGGCGCACAACCCCGGAGGCAGACATGAAACTCTGCCCGACTTGTTCCAAGAAGCGGTTCCCGCAGTCGGCCCGGCCGGCCAAAGAGTGCGGCCACGGCGCCGCCGTCGGCGCCCTGAAGTGGTGCGAGGCCTGCGCCAAAAAGAAGCGGGTCTGCCAGTGTTGCGGCCAACCGGTCGGCCAGGCGAGTGCCTGACCGCCGCTGTCCGGCTTTTCTCGAGGAGGAGAAAATGAGGCTCTGTCCGAACTGCGCGAAGAAGGCGTTCACCTGCGTCATGGCCGCGGCCAAGGAGTGCGGCCACGAGGCGTCCGCCGGCGGCATGAAGTGGTGCAAGACCTGCGCCGACCGCAAGAAGGTCTGCCAGTGCTGCGGCGCGACCTGCGCGGCCAAGCCGCCCAAGGACGACGGCTGCGGCGGGTGCGGCGGGTGCTGCGGCGGCTGCAACGGCGGTTCGCCCAAGAAGCACTGACCGGACGCGCGGTCCTCTCGAACTCAAAAACCGGCTCCTTCGCGGGCCGGTATTTTTTATCTCCCCAAAAGGGACTGTCCCTTTTGGGGAGATGCGGGGTCGTTTTGGCCTTATTCAGAACGCAAAAAATCAAAGTGCTAAATTTATCAAAAACCGGCCCGTCCGCGGGCCGGTTTCATCTGCTTCTTACTTCAGTGCCTCCAGCTGTTCGATGATCTTGTTGATCTTCTCGACTTGGGCGTCCTTCTTGGCCCGTTCGGCCTCGACCACCGCGGCCGGAGCGCGCGACACGAAGGATTCGTTCTTCAGCTTCATTTCGAGCGACGTCAGGTATTTCTCGGCCGCCTCCAGTTCGCTCTCCAGCCGCGTCTTCTCAGCCATGAAATCGACGAGCGAACCCAGCGGGACGAAGACCTGGACGGCGCCGACGACCGCGCCGGCCGCCTTCTCCGGCCGCTGGCCTTTGGCCTCGACGGTCAGTTCCCCGACCTTGGCCAGGCCGCGGATGATCTCGGCGTGCTTCCTGACGAGCGCCGCCTTGGCGCCGCCGAAGACGATGGCGTCGATCTTCTTGCCCGGTTCCACCTTGTAGCTGGCGCGGATGTTGCGCAGGGCCACGACCAGGTCCTGGATCGCGCCGAAGTCCGACTTCACCTTCGCGGGCATTTTGCCCGCGGCCTTCGGCCAGTCGGCGACCATCAGCATGTCCTTATCATCCTTGGCGAAGACCAGCCGGTGGACCTCCTCGGTCACGAACGGCATGAACGGATGCCAGAGCTTCAGCACCTGCAGGAGCAGGTACGGCAGGATCTTCTCCTTCCCTTTCTCCACCTTGGCGATCTCCAGGTACCAGTCGGCCAGTTCGCTCCAGGTGAAATCGCGCAGCGTCTCGCCGGCGTGCGAGAAGTTCATCTTGTCGAGGTCGGCGGTGACCGAGGCCGCGACCTCGTCGAGCCGGCCCAGGATCCACTGGTCGGCCAGCGTCCTGGCCGCCGGGCGGCCGGCGGGAACGGCGCGGACGCCCTCGCCCAGAGTCATCAGGATGAACCGGGAGATGTTCCAGAGCTTGTTGGTGAAGTTGCGGAAGTAGCCGATCTTCTCCTCGGACAGCTTCAGGTCGTTGCCCGCGGTGTTGCCGATGACCAGCGACAGCCGGACGGCGTCGGTGCCGTACTTGGCCGCGACGTCGAGCGGATCGATGATGTTCTCCAGCGACTTGGACATCTTCCGGCCCTGTTCGTCGCGGACCAGGCCGTGCAGGTAGACGTTCTCGAACGGCACCTGGTCTAGCGCGTACTCGGTCATCAGGATCATCCGGGCGATCCAGAAGAAGAGGATGTCGTAGCCGGTCTCGAGCACCTGGGTCGGGTGGAAACGCTTCAGGTCGGCGGTCTTTTCCGGCCAGCCCAGCGTCGAAAAGGTCCAGGTGCCGGAGGAGAACCAGGTGTCCAGCGTGTCCTCGTCCTGGACGAGGTCCGGCCGGCCGCAGTCCTTGCAGACGTCGGGCCGCGTCGGCGCGACGTTGATGCCCTGGTGCTTCTTCGTTTCGTGTTCGTCGCCGCCCGCGTGGTCGGCCGCGTCGTCCTCCTCGACGTAGCAGGATTCGCAGTACCAGACCGGGATGCGGTGGCCGAACCAGATCTGCCGCGAGATGCACCAGTCGCGCAGGTTCTCCATCCAATGGAAATAGACCTTCTCGAAGCGGTCAGGCGTGATCTTGATGCCGTGTTTGCGAACGGCCTCGACGGCCAGCCGCTTCAGCGACTTGCCCCGGCCGGGAATGGCGTGCTCGACGTCGACGAACCACTGGCGCGAGGTCAGCGGCTCGACGACCGTGCCGCAGCGGTAGCAGACGGAGATGCTGTGCCTGATGTCCTCGATCTTCTCGATCAGGCCTTTGGCCTGGAGGTCGGCGACGAATTTTGCCCGGGCCTCGACCACGGGCAGGCCGGCGTACTTGCCGGCGAGTCCGGTCATCTTGCCGTCCTCGCCGATGACCTTCCTGATAGGCAGCAGGTTCTCCTCGGCCATCTTGAAGTCCACGGCCGAGTGGGCCGGCGTCAGGCCGACCATGCCGGTGCCGAAGTTCCGGTCCACCGACGGATCGCTGATCACCTTGATCGTCTGCGGCCCGATGCCGAAGTCGACGGTGATCGTCTGGCCGACCCATTTCTGGTAACGCTCGTCGTCGGGATGGACGGCGACGCCGGTGTCGCCGAGCTTGGTCTCCGGAGGGGTCGTGGCCACGACGAACGGACCGTACTTCATGTAATAGAGCTTCGCCGGCTCCTCCTTGTATTCGACCTCGTCGTCGGCCAGCGTCGATTCGCAGCGCGGGCACCAGTTGACGATGCGGTAGCCGCGGTAGATCAGGCCGTCGTCGTACATCCGGGTGAAGATCTCGGAGACGGCCCGCGACCGCTTATCGTCGAAGGTGTAGGCCTCGCGCGACCAGTCGCAGGACGAACCCATCTTGCGGATCTGCTTGCGGATGATGTGCTGAGAGCCGGCGATGTACTCCTTGACCCGCTCGATGAACTTCTCGCGGCCGAGGTCGTACTTGGTCTTGCCCTCCTTGGCCAGGATCTTCTCCACCTTGGTGTTGGTGGCGATGGCCGCGTGGTCGGTGCCCGGGAGCCAGAGCGCCGCCTTGCCGCGCATCCGCTGGAAGCGGGTCATCAGGTCCTCGAGGGTCAAGAA
>JBAIWZ010000102.1:0-1933 GCA_037916955.1 Acutalibacteraceae bacterium
ATGAGGCGTTCTCGGCCTCGGTCTTCGCCGAGTCGGCCAGGCGGTTGATGAGTCCGGCCGGCGCCTTGCCCTGGGCGGCGGCGTCGTCGAGAAGACGGCCGTGGCGCCGCAAAGAACCCTCCAGGTGCGACCCGCTTTCGGCCGCCGCCCGGACCTGGCCGCCAGCCTCGAGTCCGCTGATCTGCTTGCGGGCCTCGTCGACGTGGATCTTCAGCCGGCGATCGATATCCTGGCGGGTCGGTTCGTCCAGGCGTCCGGTCTGGGCCAGCTTTTCGGCTTCCTCGAGCCGGCGTTCGGCGCGGGTCGTTTCCCAGTCGGCCTTGGCTGCCGGAGACAGGGTCACCAGGCTCCGCAGTTCCTCCAGGACGCCGACCTTGACCGGATAAAGCGTCTCGCCGGGCAGGGCGCCGTCGGCGGCGTAGGCCACCCCGCCGCTGACCGCGAGCAGTGAGCAGATCGAAAGCGCGGCGAATGCCGGCCGTCCGGCTCCGCGCAGCGCGGCGGTCAACCGGTCGAGGACCAGGCCCAGGCGCCGCAGCGATGACCCGGATCGGACTGCCTCGACGGGGGCATCGGAGATCGCCGCGGCCAGCACGGCCCGGATCCGGTCCTTTTCGTCCGGGGTCAGCCGCACGTCGGCGGTCAGCTCCCTGAAAATTTCGGTCAGTCGGTCTTCCATATCGTTCACAGTACGGTCTGGCGAAGCCGTTCGATGGCGCGGTGCAGGCGCACGGACACGTTATTCTCGGTCTCGCCGATGATCCCGGCGATCTCGGCCGGTCCGAGCCCCTCGACGTAGCGCATGATCAGGACCTCGCGGTATTTCGGATCGAGCCGGTCGGCGGCGGCGAGCAGGCGCGCGGCTTCCGCCTGTTCGGCGGAGCGCGGCGCGACGGCCGGCTCGAAACCGGCTTCCAGGCGGCTCTCCAGCGACTCTTCCTTGCGCCGCCGCGACTCGTCGATGGTCAGATTGGTAGCGACGCGGTACAAGAACGCCTTCAGATTGTTGATCTCCCGGCCGCGGGCGATCTGGTCCCAGGTGCGCAGGAAACACTCTTGGGCGAGTTCCTTGGCGCGCTCCCGGTCATAGACGCGAAAGTAGCAGTGCCGGAAAATGGCGTCGCCCAGCTCATCGTAGGCCTTCAGGAACGCTTCGGCCTGTTCCGAGTTGTCGGTCTTGGGTCCGGTCACAATAAACGACGTGAATATCGCGAAATTCTTACCGCGGCCGGCCTTCGGAAGCCGCGACTGGCCGCGAAGTTCGGCAGGGGCGGCGGACTCTATCCGGCTGAATTTACAATAGAATGGCCGGCCAGGCAAGGGCTCGAAGATAAGAAAAACCGCCCGGGCCGGGCGAGCGGTAAGAAGGAACTTCACTTGGCCGGTTTCGGCGGCGCGGCGGCGGGTTTGATCAGCTGCCTGATCTGCTCACGCCGCTTCTCCTTGGCGGCCTTTTCCCTGGCCGCGGCGGTCTCGAGCGACCGGAGCGCCGCCCAGCCGGCGCGGTCGGTCAGGATGACCGAACCGTTGGCGCAGGCCATGAAGTCGCCGGGTTTGGCCGAAGTGCGGTAGCGGCCGACGATCGTCTCGTCGATGACGCCGATCACCTCGACCGAGAACGGCATCTCCGGCCGGCAGGCTTCCTCGAACTTCTCGCTGTCGGGCTCGCCGATGCGGAGCGTGTCGTAACCGAGGACCCGGCTCTGGCCCAGCTTCTGGGCGTCGCCGTCGATCCGGACGGAGTCGCCGGCCTTGGGCAGCGGCGGCGCGGGCGGCGCGGCCGCTGATGCGAACGGCGCGAAACAAATGGCGCAGGCGCACATGATCAGGACCGTTCTCATGTCGTTCCTCCTGTAAAGGACGCCATTCATTCTATTACGACGGCGCGGCAGGTCAATTTTTCTTCTATCCCGAGCCTCGCGCCTCTCGCGCC
>JBAIWZ010000103.1:0-6838 GCA_037916955.1 Acutalibacteraceae bacterium
TTCGGAGATCGGCGGGCTGGCCGAGCTGATCCGGCCCGGCGAAACCGGCGTGCCCGTGTCCGCGGGCGACGTCGGCGGGCTGGCCGAGGTGCTGGCCGGGCTGTTCATGGACACGGCGGCCTGCGAACGGTTGGGCCGCGCCGGGCGGGCCTGGGTCGAAAAGGACTTTACGCCCGACGAACACTATCGCCGGCTGATGGCTATATATAAGGAAGTCTCCTGAGACGCCGCAACCAAAAAACCGCCGGACGGACCGGCGGTTTTGCTTATGTTTCGGATCAGGCCTGCGCCCGGGCCGTTTTGGCCCTGATCTTGGGCGCGGCGACCGAGGCGTAGACGTCGTCCACGGCGGCGGCCACGTCGTCCCAATGGTAATTGGCGACGACGAATTCGCGGGCCGAGCGGCCGATCTGCCTGGCGGCGTCCGGGTCGGCGATCAGGTGGCGAAGTTTCCGGGTCAGGTCGGCCACGCTCCGGTTCTTGAAGTTCAGCCCGTGCTCCCGGGTGACCTCCATGATCTCGGGGATGTCCGAGGCCAGCACGGTCTTGCCGTAGCTCATGGCCTCGAGCACGGCGATCGGCAGGCCTTCGGACTCGGAGGGGTGGACCACGGCGTAGGCGTTGGCGAAGACCTGTTCGAGGGCCCGGCCCTTCAGATAACCGGTGAAAACGATGTCGGGGTCGCCGCCGGCCAGATTTTTCAGTTCGGCGACGTAGTCGTCGGTGAAGGCCGAATCGCCGACGATGGCGAGCTTCAGGCCGCGGGTCAGTCCGCGCCGCTTCAGGCTCTTGAAGGCCTGGATCAGGTAGTGGGCGCCCTTGTGGCGGACCAGGCGCGATACCATGGCGATATAGCCGTCCTTTTTCAGTCCGAGGGCGGCCAGCCGGCCGGCGCCGGCGCGGCCGGGCCGGACGATGCCGTTCGGCACGTAGACCGCGTCGCGGTTATAGCGGTCGCGGCAGTAGGCCTCGAGCGTCTTGGAAACGGTGATGGTCTCGTGCGGGAAGGCGCAGGCGGCCGATTCGCCGAGGCCGAGCATCAGCCGGGCGAAGGCGTTCCATTTCTGGTGCTTGCGATCGATGCAGTGGAAGGTCGCCACGACGCGGATCCGGGGCGCGAAAACGCGGGGGATCCAGGCCAGGAGCGACGGACCGACGCCGTGGTAGTGGATGATGTCGACGCCGCTCCGCATGGCGTGGACGGTCGAGGTCAGGGTGTGGACGATCGCGTCCAGGTGTTTGCTCCTGATGGTCGGAGTGGCCACGGTCCGGACGCCCCTGGAGAACCGGGTTTTGGGCGCGGCATACCAGGCCCTCGTATAAACGATGACCTCGTGCCGCATCCGGCCCAGGCGCACGGCCAGCTCTTCGACATGGCGCTCGATGCCGCCGAATTGCGTCGGGATGCCCTTTTGTCCGATCATGGCGATCTTCATATTTCCGCTGGAAAGCCGGCATTATTGCCCCTCGGCGCCGTTAAGTCCAAACTTTTTTAACGTGATACTTTAGCAGAAATCCGGCAGCTTGTCAAGATGGCGTCCGCGTCCTGTTTTTAAAGCAAAAACGCCCTTTTTAGGGGCGTTTTCAGCTCTATTTTCGGATCCGGCTTACTTCACGACCTTGCCCTTGCCGGACGCCCGGGAGTCGGACGGCAGCTCGGCGGTCACGTCCGGCGCCGAAGCGCTGACCCGGGTGTTGGTCACCGAATCAACGCCGCTCACTTTGATGCTCTTCAGCAGCGCCGGCACCTTTCCGATGTCCGCCTTGTCCGGCGTCAGGGCGGCCTCGAAGCTGAAGCCGACCTTGATGTCGCCGTCGGCGCCCGCCGGCACCGTACCGGCCTCCCATTGCACCTGGTTGGTCGAGGTCAGGAAGGCGGCGGGCTGTCCGGAAGTGACGCTGTATTTGCCGGTCCAGGCGACGTTGGACGGCAGGGTCGCCTCGACCCTGGCGTCGCGGATGTCGCTCGTGGTGTTGGTCAGGTAGACGAACACCCAGTATTTGGTGGTCTGGCCGGCCTTGGGCGGCAGGGGACCGACGCCCAGCTGTTCGCCGTCCTTGGTGTAGTACATGGCCGCGGCCTTGATGCCGAGCACCGTGGAGATCGGCAGGGACAGGGCCTCGGCGTCGACGTGGACCGGCCGGATGGTGTCGCCGCCGAGATCGTACTCGGCCTGTGCGGCCACGTTCATGGCCGGGCCGGCCTCGCCGCCCAGGTCCTGGGCGGTGATGGCGTCCTTGATCCGGAAGGTAGCGTCGATCGAACCCGAGGCACCGGGGTCGAGCCGCCTCAACTCGGGCAGCCGGTCGGCGTCCCAGAAGAGAGGGGTCGCCGGCGGCTGGATGAGGCCGGCGGTCGGGGTCAGCGTTATCCGGACGTTGTCGATCGGCTGGCTGCCGGAGTTGCGGTAGCGGATGGTGACGGTCACGTCCTGGCCGGGGAACAGCGAGGAACTGCCCGCCGGCGAGGAGATCTCCTGGCTCAGTTCGAAGCCGCCGGTCAGGGCGGCGATGTTCCGCCGCGTTTCCTGGGTCAGGTACCGTTCGCCGCCGACGATGATGTAGCCGCGGAGAGTGAAGCTCGGCGAAGCGGCCCTGGGGCCGCCCGAGCGCAGCCGGCCGTAGACCGTGATCACGCCGGTCGCGCCGGGCTCGAGCGCCGACAGCCGCCATTCGTTGCGGCCGCTCATCTCCGGTTCGGCGCCGGTGACGAAGAAATCATCGGGCGGGGAGAGCCGGACCGCGGCGTCGGGGATGGTCTGGTCGCCCTTGTTGGCGTAGGCGATGGTCACGGCGGTCTGCCGGCCGCGCACCATCTGTTCGTCCAGCCGCAGGTCCAGGGTCAGCAGGGAATCCTCGATCAGCCACTCGGAGTAGGCGACGGTCCGGGTCGGCGAGGTCTGGCCCTCCTGCCAGAACAGCAGGTCGGACGACAGCACCTTCTTCGAGCCGACCGTCCCGTAGATGACGCCCGGCACCTTGACCTCGCCGCGGGCGTTGGGCGCGAGCGTGCCCAGGGGGAAGGCCAGGACGTCCGGAGCGGCTCCAACCGGCTGATTTTGGCCTTCCGGCTTGGCGGCCGACGCGTCCGGGATGAAGCCGTCGGGCAGGCTCAGCCGCAGCTCGGCCGAAGCCATGGGACGGCCGGTCTCGTTCCGGTAGGCGACGATCAGATTAATGTGCCCGCCGCTGACCAGCCGGCCGGGGGAGAGGGTCTCGAGGCTGACGATCCGCGCCTGCGGGAAGATCGGCATGACGAAATAGGCGAAGATGCCGCCGACGATCAGCGTGCCGGCCAGCGCCAGGAGCGCTATGTCCAGAATGAGCATCCGGTGCGGGTGTTTGGGGAAATTCTTCTTATAGCGCTCCTCCCAGTGCTCCTGGAACGGCTCGTAGCAGACCTTGCGGATCGGGTCGTAGACCCGGCTCATCGGCCCGGCGAAGACGTTCAGGGTGTTGATGAAGACGTTGGGAGCGGGCCGGGGCGGTTTGGGGGAGTCGGCCTCCCGCGCCAGCGTCAGGTCGGCGGCCGGCACGACCTCCGCCGGTGCGGCCTCCTCGCCGGCGGGACGCTTCTTTTCCAGGTTTTCTTCCGGTTTGGCCATAGTGATCTGCGGCGGCGCCGCTTTCATATTATACGCGGTGCCTGACACCGAGCGGCTTTAGGCCGCGATGTGTCTGGATCCGCCACCCTATTCACATAAAACGCCACATTATCGGCTGACGCCGCTGATGGAAAATTGGAAGACGTCGGTGGTCAGGCTGGCGATCTCGGCTTTCCCGTCGCCGTCCACGTCGGCCACGGCGACCCGGACGCCGCCCCGGCTGTTCGGGTCGGCGGCGAAGAAGCCTTTGCCCAGGGCCTTGCCGTAGCGGTCGAAGATGCGGATGTGGGGTCCGCCGCCCGGCCCGGCGCCGGTGACGATCTCGGTCTTGCCGTCGCCGTTGACGTCGCCGGCGGCCACCTGGACCCCGCCGCGGAAGCGGTAGTCGTAGGCGAAGAACCCCGGCTGCAGCGCCCGGCCGTAGCGGTTGAAGACGCGGACCTGGGGTCCGCCGCCCGGCCCGGCGCCGGCCACGATCTCGGCCCGTCCGTCGCCGTTCAGGTCGCCCGCGGCCACGCTGACGCCGCCGCGGAAGGCGGTGTCGAAGGCGTACCAGGCCGGACCCAGGGCGGCCCCGGCCTGGCTGAAGACGCGGGCCTGGGGCGCGGCGCCTTTGCCGGTGCCGGCGATGATCTCGTCCTTGCCGTCGCCGTCGACGTCGCCGAGGGCGAAGCTGACCGCGGCGCCGTATTTGTCGTCGAAAGGCTTGAATTGCGACCGCCGGTCGCCGGCCGCCGAATAGACCGAGATCTGCCCCTGGTCGGCCACGACCTTCTCGGCCGCGCCGTCGGCGTCGATGTCCTTGATCTCGATCACGGCGCTGCCCGGGAAGGGCGCGGTGTAGGCGAAGAAGCCGTTGCGCACGTTCTGGCCGGCGGAGTTGAAGACGCGGGCGTATGAGCCGTTGGGGTAGGGGGCGCCGACCAGCTTGTCGATCGGCTTGAGCAGGATCAGGCCGTCGCTCGGCGGCAGGGTGACCGAATCGGCCAGCGACCCGTTGTTGACGTCGGGCGCCTGGGAGCCGTGCAGCCGCTCGAGCTCGCCGTTGAACTTCACGGTCTTGGCCGATGCGGTGGCGTTGACCAGCACGACGCCCTGTTCGAAGTCGCGCCGCCAGAGTCCGGGCGCGTCTCCCTTCCTGGCCCCGGGGAGCAGGTTGACCGCCGCGGCCAGCGGCCGGCCGAGCCGCGCGTCCTCCTCGTCGTAGCGCCAGAGCTGGCCGTGGTCGGACTCGCCGAAGTCGAAGCTGAAGAAGCCGACGCCGAGGAGCGTCGACCCGAGCGAGTAGCGGACCTTGCGGAAGTCGGCGTTCTCGCCGCTGTTGTTGGTGTTGGCGTTCACGACGAAGACCGGCGGGTAGCCGACGCGGCCCTGCAGCCGCAGGTAGTTGGCCATGACCCCGGACCAGGTGCCGCCCGCCTCCCAGGGAGTGGGGAAGGACTCGAACATCCGGCCGTTCACGTAGGGCTGCAGGTCGTCGGTCGAGTCGCCGTTGGTGATGATGACCGCGTCCGGCCCGAGCAGGTCGCGGGTGTTCTTGAGGATGTTGATCATGCCCCGGTGCCAGGCGGTGTCGGCGAGCGCCGGGTCGGTCTTCGTCCCGCTCCGGTGCATGTCGATGTTGCCGCCGTTGACCCAGGAGATGTTGGCCGAGAACTCGTCGTACATCACCCCGTCCCAGTAGCCGGTCGACATGATCCGGTCCTTCACGAAGTTCGGCAGGTAGGAGTTCCAGCCGGTGGCGCCGTTCAGCACGGCCGTGCCCGGCCAGACCGAGACGCGCTGGCCGGACGGATCGAGCAGCCACCACGACTGGTCGATGCCGGCGGCGAGCTGGGCGTGCAGCGGGTCGGACCAGGAGTAGTTGAAGGACTTCGACGGCACGTAGGCGACGATCAGGATCGTCGGGTTCAGTTCGCGCAGCTTCTTGAACATCGCCGCGTTGTAGACCTGGGCCTCGGCCGGCAGGATCAGCAGGTCGTACTTGGCGAGCTGGGGGTAGAGGTCGGGCGTGATGTCGGTGCCGGCGCGCAGGTAATAGTCGGCCGTGCGGACGAAGCGGTCGGCCGGCGTCTTGAGCGCGGCCGAGGCCGGAGCCGCGGACGCGAAGAGCGCGGCCGCGGCGAGGGCGGCCAGTCCGGCGATGAATCGATGGTTGGTCTTCAGCGGTCCCATGTTCGTGCGGCTCGTTTCCCGTCACTCGCCGTTCTCCTCCGCGGCCAGCGCTTTCGGGTTCGGACTGTAGAGCCGGTTGCGGATCTTCCAGCGGTCGACGTACTGGCCGATGCCGGCGCGGGACAGTTTGTTCTTCACCGTCGGCCGCGCCTGCGACCATTTGACCAGGCTTTCGAAGTTGATCTTGTACCGGCCGCGGACGACGACGTACGTCACCTCGCCGAGCTCGATGGCCCGGCGGACGGTCCGGGTCGAAACCCCGAAGAGCCTCGACGCTTCCGATACTGAGACGCGGATGATGTTCATAGGGTCATTATAGCTTATGTCCGGCCGGAGCGCTCCGGGCCCGCGTCCCGCTCGTCGGCGGTCATCGGGCCGTGTCGTTCCTGATCGCGGCAGGGGAGAGGGGCGGTCTGGCCGTGCCATCGCCGCCGCTCAGTTTTGTCAACACTAATGTAGACAAATAAGCCTGTTTTGTCAAATCAATTCGCCGTCGCCCCGGCCTGCTTTAGGCGGCGGGCCGGCCTGATCGGCACCACTAACCGGGCGATCTGCGTATTACAGAGGCCGTCGTTTCGGCCTTAATACCCCCGCCATTTTGCTTTTTTGATGCGCACCGCCTATACTGTTTTCCAGTTCCGGATGAATCACGTGTTGTAACACGTTTTTCTTTTTAACGTCTTATTGGATGCGAAGTCTTTTAAAAGAGAAATTCCTCCTGTTCCGCATCAGAGCCAAGAAGGACCCGGAAGCATTCGGCCTGGTTTACGACACCTACGTGAAGCCGATCTACCGGTTCATCTACTTCAAGGTCTCTTCGGCTGAGCAGGCGGAAGACCTCACTTCCGAGACGTTTCTCAAGGCCTGGCAGTATCTGAAGGAGAAGCGCGAAGTGCCTCATCTGCAGGCGCTCCTCTACAGCATCGCCCGGTCGGTGGTGATCGATCACTACCGCCGCGCGGCGTGCGAGAGAGGGGACGTGCCCGTGGACGATGAGCGCACGAGCGAGCTGGTCGAACTGGCCAGCGAGAAGCTGCTGCGCGACGTCGAGACCAAGT
>JBAIWZ010000104.1:0-3569 GCA_037916955.1 Acutalibacteraceae bacterium
GTACGGCGGACGGCGAGCCGGACCCTCCCATATATTTGGGCTTATTTAGGCTGAAAGACGCTCGGCCTTGCGGGTTTGACATTGGCGGGGCAAGATGGTTCAATCGAACGTTCCGGGAACGCCGGAACTTTAACGAAAAACGTCCCTTGAAATCCAGCGGAATCGACCGGCAGACCGCCGGCCGCGAAAGGCGTGCCCAATGGGAAAGCGTATCAGACTGCAGCGCCTCGGGCGCCACTCGGATCGGGCAGACCTCGAGGTCTCCTGCGCCATTCTGGACGTCATGCAGGGAGCCGACATCGAATTGCGCGTCATCGTCGACTGCGGCGCTTACACGGAGCACGAGGGCGACAACGAGAGGATCGTCGGACCCGACCTGACCCCGCTCAAGGACGGCCGCCGCATCGACGCGGTGCTCGTCACCCACGCGCACCACGACCACATGGGCTGCCTGCCCGCGCTCGTGCCCTTCCTGGCGGCGGACGCGAAGTTCCACATGACGCTCCCGACGGCCATGGCCATCCGGCACACCTACCGGATGGAACTGGACAGCCGGAGCCGGAAGCAGCCCCAGGTCAAGCCCTACTCGCCGGCCCACGTCAGCGAGGTCGAGCGCCGCATCCGCGAGATCCTCACGGCCGGCGAACACTTCGTCACGTCCGGGCAGACGGCCTGGGTGTGGCCGGCCGGCCACATCAGCGGCGCCTGTTCCTTCACGCTGCCGATCGGCGGCAAGCTGGTGCACTTCACCGGCGACCGCTGCGATCACGACCAGCCCGGCGTCCTCGGGGCTCCGGCCCTGCCCGACGCCTGGCGGCCGCAGATCGTGGCCGGCTCGGATTGCACCTACGGCGGCGCGACGGTCGGACAGCCGAACTGGCGGTCGGAGATGGACCGGGCCGCGGAGCTCTGCTCCCGCGCCCTGGCCGACGACCGCCGGGTGATGTTCTACGCTTTCTCCCTGCACCGGGGAGGCGCGCTGGCCCACGAGCTTCAGCGCCTGGGCCTGGCCGAAGACTATCTGGTCTACCTGGACGGTTCGGCCGCGGCCTTCGCGAAGATGTTCACGACCGGACGGCACTCCTGGTGCGACCGGGACCGGCCGTTCATCATCGACCGGGTCAACCTGATCGACGACCGCCGCTACCGCGAGCGCGTCCGCGACCAGTCCGGCGGGTACGTCATCATCGCCCCGCCCGGCATGGGCGGACCCGGCGGCATCGGCACCTGGTGGCGGCGCGAGCTGCTGGCGGACCCCGACGCGGTCATCGCTTTCACCGGCTACGTGGCGGCGGGCACCGACGGGGAGAAGATCCTCCAGGCGGCCACCGAGCGCGAGGCGAACGGCGGGGTCCCGCGGATCACCTTCCGCGAGACCGACATCCGCGGGCGCTATATCGACGTGACCCTGCCCCTGCGCTGCCAGGTCGAGCACTTCCGGCTCGGCGGGCACAACGACCGGGCGGGGACCGTCCAGTGGTTCCGCGACGTGCGGCCGGAGATCGCCGTGCTGTCGCACGGTTCACCGGACTCGCTCGCCAGCGTCGAGGCGGAGCTCAAGGGCTCCATCGGCCGGCTCGTCCGCGCCGACCTCGAACCGGTGGTCGAGATCGACCTCTAGCTACGACGGGCATCCTCCTCGGATGCCCGTTTTTTTAAAGAAATAAGCCCCATCGAGGGGGCTTAGGCGTTACGGTTCATTTGCGGCGTTCGCGCCGCAAACGGATCTCGCCGCAGCGGGCGCATCTGCCGCCGGCCGCGGCGCAGCGCTCGCAGAGCGCGGACGAGGGGAACTGGTATCGCGGGCAGCGCGTCTGCTTTCGGCCGCAGCCGGTGCAGTCCATGATCGCCAGGGCGAACCGGCGCTGGCTGCAGCTGTCGCAGTAGTAAAGGCTGATGACGCGGCCCATCGGGGTGCTGGCATCCATGCTGCTTCTCCGGAAGGAACTGCCGCCAGATTAGCCGCGCCGCCGCGAAGAGGCAAGACCCGAAAGCCGTCCGGCGGAATGCCGGAGGGATGCATTCAAAAAACGCGGACCGTTGCCGGCCCGCGTTTTCGTGAACAACGATCTTGATCAGATCTTCTTGACCTGGAGGAAGTCGAGTTCGACCGGCGTCTCGCGGCCGAACATCGAGACCAGCACCTTGATCTTGCCGCGCGACTCGTCGATCTCGGCCACCTTGCCCTCGAAGCCCTTGAACGGGCCGTCGGTGATGCGGACCGGCGCGTTGACCTCGACATTGATCTTGTATTCCGGCTCCTCGACGCCCATGCGCTTTTGCAGGGCCTTGATCTCCTCGTCCTGGACGGGGGTCGGAATGGTGCCCGTGCCGATGAAGCCGGTGACGTTCGGCGTGTTGCGGACCACGTACCAGGAATCGTCGGTGACGATCATCTCCACCAGCACGTACCCGGGGAAGATCTTCTCCTCGACGATCTTGCGCTTGCCGTTCTTGATCTTGATCTTCTTCTCCTTCGGAATGAGGATGTTGAAGATCTTTTCGCCCATGTCCATCGAGTCGATGCGCTGTTTCAGGTTGTGGGCGACGTTCTCCTCGTAGCCGGAGTAGGTGTGGATGGCGTACCACCGGCGGCCGAGCTGTTGTACTTGTTTTGGCATAAAACTTGGAGCGGAGGCCTGGGCGGCCGGGCCGCGACCTTGGTTCGCGGCGTCCGCAATGAACTACATCTGCAGATAGCGGGTGAAGGCCGTGACCATGCCGAAGTCGATCAGGCCGAAGAACAGGGCGATGCCGGCGGAGATGCCGAGCACGACCAGCGTGTCCTTGACCACGTGCTGGCGGCTGGGCCAGGCGACCTTCAGGAGCTCGTCCTTGGACTCCTTGATGTAACTGATGAGACGATTCGCCATATACGGAAAATTTCGGTTCTTAAAACCGCCTCGCGGGCGGTCAATATTCGATGCGGCCACTATACATAAGGAACGGCGTTTTGGCAAGGGCGTCCGAAAAGCGGGTCGCGGGCATCGTTGACAGGGCCGCCGGACGTGCTAAGTTGGGTCGTTGTACCTTGGGTCAGCACCTTTCCTTAAAGTCGCGGAGGCCTCATGTCCAGTGAAAAAACCGTTGCTCAGGGTTTCCCTTTCGCCGAAGGGGCGACCGTCTGGTTGTCTCCCTCCGATCTGGCCCGGCGCCTCAATTGCGCCATCGAATTCGTCTTCCTGCCGGACCAGCCGACCGAGACCCTGGCCGCGCCCTCGCCGGGCACGGTCCAGCTCCGGACCAAGGGCGGCCGCGAGACCCTGTTCGTCGTGACCGACACCAACTTCGACCGGTACCGGCTGGCCGCCGAGCTCATGGACCTCGAGGCCGACCCCGAGTGCCCTTGCCGCTACCTGTCGCGCGGCTAGATTCTTCTCTCAAAAATCTCCCGTTCGCGGGATTTTTTTTATTTGAGACGGGCTACTGGGGATGACTGCGGGTCCTGTCGCGGTTTCACCCCGTCGGTGCTCGCTTTGCTGCGCGCCGTCGGGGGCCCCGAAACCGCGCCACCCGCAGCTTTAGGCCTCATCGTGGACATTTTGCAGGGATGCGCTCGGCCTGCGAGA
>JBAIWZ010000105.1:0-8180 GCA_037916955.1 Acutalibacteraceae bacterium
ATCTCCGCGTAGCTCAGCTGCTGCCAGACGCGCATGACCACGATGTCGCGCTGGACCGGCTTCAGTTTCTTCATCTCCGCGCGCACCTCGCTCAGCCGCATCAGGGCGTCGATGTCCGCGTCCAGCGAACCGTCGGCGGACAGGTCCCAGGCGTCCTCGGCCACGGTCTCCGGCCGCCGCTTGCGGTAATGGTCGATGACCGTGTTGCGGGCGATCCGGTAGAGCCAGGGCGCGATCGGCCCGCGGCCGGGATCGAAGCCGGGGAGCGCGGCCAGCGCCTTTAGGAAGGTGTCGCTGGTCAGGTCCTGCGCCGTTTCGCGGTGGTGCACCTTGAAATAGATGAAGGCGTAGATGCGCTTCACGTAAAGATCGTAGAGCCCGCCGAAAGCTTCGGCGTCGCCGCTGCGGGCGAGTTCGATCAGATCCTTTTCTTCGCTTGGTTCCATGTTATTCAGGAGTTCGGGCGCCGCGGGCGCCGCGAGGCGGTTCCCAGGACGTCCGCCTCACACTATATACAACGTCCGGCGGCCCGGAAAGTAACGGGCCGCCGGACGAGCCGGTCAGGTTCGGGATAAGGCGGGATCAGCCGAAAGTGAAGACGTAGACCTGCGCGCCGGTCGCCGGGAAGAGGACCCTCAGGGTGTGCGCGCCGTAAACGCCCTTGGCGTCGATCAGGTCATACATCTTATATGATCCGACTTCGACGTAGGTCCGGCCGCTGTCTTCGATCAGGTCCGGGCCCCGGCTGCCGGCCGGCACCGGCGCCCCGTCCAGCTGGACCTCGGCGCGCATCGGCTGCGGCGAACCCATGACCAGGTTGGCGTTGCTGGCCGAATAACGCATGACCAGTTCGCCCGGCGCCCCCTGCAGGGTCGCGTATTCCGATCCGACCTGCCAGGTGCCGCCCAGATAGAACGTGTTCAGGACCGGCGAACCCGGCACCGAATACTTCTGCGGCTGGTCCTGGAGCAGGGGCTCGGGACTGCCCAGCGAGTCCTCCCGGTTATAGCCGATGTAGGTCTCCGGCGAGCCGATCCGGCTGAAGTCCACGTTCGCCGGGGCCGGCGCTGCCGGCTGCGCCGGCGCGGCGCCCGCTTCGGCCAGGAGTTCGCGGATCCGCTGTTCGGTCTGCGCGTATTCGCCTTCGCCGAAGTGCGTCAGCCGGAGCCGCCCCTGGGCGTCGAACAGGTAGGCAGCGGGCCAGTAGGAATTGCCGAAGTTGTTCCAGGTGACGTAGTCGTTGTCCATGGCCACGGGGAATTTGATGCCCAGCCGGGCGACCGCCGCCCGGACGTTCGAGGCGTCCTTTTCGAAGGCGAACTCCGGGGTGTGGACGCCGATCACCAGCAGGCCGTCGGCGCGGTACTTCTCGTCCCACGCGACCACGTTCGGCAATTCGCGCAGGCAATTGATGCAGCTGTAGGTCCAGAAATCGACCAGCACGACCTTGCCCTTGAAGTCGGCCGGGGTGAGCGGGCCCGAGTTGATCCACTCGGCGATGCCCCCGATCGCCGGCATGGTCGTCGAGATGACCGGCAGTTTGCCGCCCGTCGCCGGCGGCTGGCCGGGCGCGAGCATGTTGACCGAGCCCAGGCGCATCTGGACGACCCAGGCCATGAGCACGAGGACCGCCGCGGCGGCGACGGCGGCCAAGCCGATCTTGAAAGCGCGCTTCATAATCTCGAGGTGAAACTGGCCGGATAATAGCTGAACAGCCAGGCGACGAAGGCAACGTCGCGGTGAGTGACGATCAGGATGCCCATGGCGATCATCAGGGCGCCGAAGATCTCGTTGAACAGGCGCTGCCAGCGTCCGAGCTTCAGCAAGCGGGCGGTCAGCGCCTGGCCGCCGTAGGCGATGGCCATCATCGGCAGGCCGGCGCCGAGGGCATAGGCGAACATGAGCAGGAGCACCGTCAGGTAATCCGCGGTCCGGCTGGCCAGCGTCAGGATCGAGCCGAGGATCGGCCCGGCGCAGGGCGTCCAGACCAGGCCGAGCGACAGGCCGACGAGCAGGCCGGAGAGCGCGTCGGTGCGTTTGACCGCGCCGCGCGACAGGCGGGCGCTCCAGCGGGCCATGACCGGCTGGAGCCGGGCCATGATCCGGTCGTAAAGGTCCTGGAAGATCAGCGCCAGGCCGAAGATCATGAGCAGGACCGCGGCGACCAGCCGCAGGACCTCGTTGGAAAGGCCGAGGAAGCTGCCGACCGTCGCGAAGGCCGCGCCCAGGACGCTGAAACTGACGACGAAGCCGGCGACGATCATCACCGGACGCCATCGCGAGCGGCCGGCCGTGCCCAGAATGAACGGCAGCACCGGCAGGATGCAGGGGGCGAGGATGGTCAGCACCCCGGCCAGGATGGCTAGGAAAAAGATGGTCATAGTTTATCCGCCCAAAAATCGATTGAACGTTGATTTCGATGCCGCCGGATCATTTGTCCAGCAGGCCTTCCTTGGTGATGACCGAAACGCAGCGGTCCTTCAGGTCCGCCGGCAGCGGGTCGCACATGGCCAGGCCCTGCGGCCGCGCTTCGTAGCGCCGGTTCAGGCGCAGCATGTCCAGATAGCAGTTGACCTCTTCCTTATATATGACGATCCCGGGACAGAGGCCGATGTCCTCCTTGACCAGCGCCTGGATGTGCAGGCAGGCGCCGCGGACCGGCTTCAGTCCGGCACAGAGGCTCGGATCGTTGGCCAGGTTGGCGTCGGCGCCGATCACCTGTTCCAGGCAGAGGTTCCGGGCCGCCTGGTCCTTTTCGGACCGGCAGGTGCAATATGCCTTCGGCTGCTGCACATGGCCGCAGAGCTCCGGATGTTTCCAGGCCAGGCGCTCGTAGCAGCGGTCCTTGGCCTCGGCATCCTGGATCAGCAGGCAGGCGGAGACCTGGTCCCGCCGCAGGGCCACGGCCGTTTTGCAGCTGTCCCGGAGCGATCCCACGCTGACCAGGCCGGCGGCCTCGGGCGGCAGATAGTCGATCCGGTCGCACCACTCGGGCATGCCCGCTTCGAAGGCGGCGCTGTTCCAGCAGTACACGTTCTCCTGGCCGGCCGCGTCGTCGCATTTATGGGCCAGGTCATAGACGCGGAATTCGCTGCTGTGCTCCGGGTGGACGACCTGCAGCTTGAGCCGGTCGCCGGGTTTGGCCAGGTATTCGCTTCCCTTGAACGTCCGTCCGTCGACGGTTATTTCGTATTCCTCGACATAACTGACCTTGGGCACGCTGCAGGAGCCGGGCGCGCTGGTCACGAACTCGTAGTCGATCCCGGCGGGCTGCTCCGGACAATAGTCCGAGATCTTGGTCGCGGTGACGCTGACGGTTTCGCCCTTGATCGCGGTCGTGTCGCCGGCCTTGATCAGGAAGAAGGTCTCGCCGAAGCCGGCTTCGGACCTGGTCTCCGGCGCGCCGCCCGGCGGCTGGGGCCAGACGGCGGACGCGGCCGCTTCGGTCTTGCCCGCGCTGAACCGGCCGGCCGGCGCCCTGGCGGAACAGACGTCCCGCGGCGGCCTGACCTTGGTCATCAGCGGCTGACCCGAAGCGTCCGCCACGGCGAAGCCCTCGGCCAATCGGGCGACGGTGGTCCGGTAATTTTCGATGTCCTGATCGGTCGGGACGGCCAGCTTCGGACCGGCGAAGTATTCGGCGGTGACCTCGTAGTCGGCATCGAAGGCGTCCGGAACGTGGAAGCTGCGGTTGTAGGCGAACGACCGGTCGCCGAGCGCTTTCATCAGTTTGGATACGGTCGGACGGTCGAGGACCGCCGCGAGCCGGTAGTCGGACGCTTCCGTGGCGGACGGGGAGTAGGGGCCGACGTAGACGCGGCCGTCGCGGCAGACGGTCGTGAGCGTGCCGCCCCAGGCGTAGTTCAGGGTGCCGATCTTCAGGAGCGGCCTCATCGACGGGCGGTAGACGGCGAAATAAAAGCCGGCACCGGCGGCGGCAATGATCAGGGTGACGAGCGAGGCGGCGAGGATCTTATTGCGTTCCATACAGGTTGCCGGCGCTTATGAATGACCGCTGCGGCCGCCGGCCGCCTGATTGTATCATAGGCCGGTCGAAAAATGACGCTTTAATTTATTGCGGAGCAGATAAGGCCAAAAACCCCTCTCAAGTCCCCAAAAGGGACAGTCCCTTTTCGGGACATGGTACCGGCGGCCAAAAGCCGGCGTCTCGGAGTTCAAATGACGGAAAATTCATGTTATAATGACCTCATGTTCGTACGGGCCGGACTCCCGGCCCAGGCGTATGGTCCTGAACTTGCAGCCGGTTTCGGCCGGACCGTCGAAAATAGGCGCGTCATCCCTCGGCTTTCAACGCGGTCTTCCCGTCGGATCGCGCTTTTTTTGTCGGATAATTTAGAGTGGTGCGCCCCGCGCACGATCCTATGAGAAAGATCTTATTCGCCGTCTGTCTTCTGACGCTGGCCGCCGCCATTCCCGGCGCCGCGCGCGCCCAGGTCGTTTCCAACGCCGAGGCCTACAAGGCGATCGTCAAGATAAACACCTTCGTCAGCGGAGCGGACGGGTTCCTCACGAACTTCCAATCGGGGACCGGCGTGATCATCGACGAAAAGGGGATCATCCTGACGAACGAACACGTCGTCACCGTGCAGTACTCCTACGACGAATCCGAAAGCGACGTCGGCCATCAGATCTGCATCACGACCGAGATCGCGAAAGAACCCGATTGCAGCTACACGGCGAAGGTCATCGCCGCCGATAAGACGCTCGATCTGGCCCTGCTCCAGATCGTCCCGATCGCCGGACTGTCCTCGCAGACCTCGTTCCCGTATATCGAACCGCTTCAGTCCGGAGTGGCCGCCCTCAACGAGGAAGTGAGCGCTCTCGGCTACCCCGCGGTCGGCGGGAACACGATCAGCGTGACGAAAGGCATCATCAGCGGGAAGCAAGACAAGTACGACGTGCACTGGCTGAAGACCGACGCCGTAACCTCGTTCGGAAGCTCGGGCGGCGCGCTGATCAACAGCGCGGGCAAACTCGTCGGGATAACGACCGAGGTCCACTCCGACCTCGCCGGCACCCTCGGCTACGCGGTCGATGTCGGCAGCGTGATGCCCTGGGTCAATATCAAGAAGGCGCAGGCGCCGGTCGCCGACGCCCTCCAGGACCGGATGATCGCCTTCACCCGGAAGCAGAGCGTGCAGAACGCCTCGAGCTTCTTCCTGTTCGACGGCTACGATCTCGGCATCAGCAAGCCGTCCGGCTGGACGTTCAAGTACACCAGCGAGGACCGCCTGCTGATCTTCGACCCCAATGACGACAGCGGCGGCTGGGTCGGGGTCGCCCTGTCGCATTTCGATTTTCCGGTGCCGCTCGATTACATTGATCTCCAGGCCAAGATCGACCTCACCGACAAGGACGAGATCGCCCAGGCCAGTTTCATCAAGGACGACGCCGTCACCCTGAACGGCGTTCCGGCCAAGCACCTCAAGATCGGCGGGGTCCAGGACGTGGGCGAGCAGTACTTCTTGGTCAACAAGGACATCGCCGTTCAGCTGGTCTTCGGGTACGGCAAGAACGACAAGGACATCGGCAACGTCAACCTGGTGCTGAATTCCGTGACCATCAATCAACGGCCCCAGCCCGTCTTGCTGACGCAATTCTCGAACCCGAAGCCGGTATTCAGCTTCGCGACCAATTCGGACTGGTACATCAGGAAGCTGGACGGGAGGCGTTCGCCTTTTGAGCTCTATGCCAAGGACTTCACGGCCCGGGTCGAGGTGAACATCGAGAAGAAGACCGAACAGACCGGGGATCTTTCCAATGACCAGATCCTGGCCCTGCGGGAAAAGGGGATCGAGAACGCCAACGCCGCTGCCAAGGACAAGAACCTGACCGTCGTCCTGAAGAGCGGCGACGCCCACGCCCGCCTCAGCGATCAGGCCGCCGATACCATCCAGTTCGAGGCGCTGGAGAGCAACCTCGCCACGAGTCAGCGGCTGGTCTACTTCTACGCGGTCACCATTCCGCTGCCGGACGATTACATCTCGCTGACGATGAGATATTACGGATCGGACCAGGCGGCCTATGACAAGAAGCTGGCATCCCTCAAGAGCCTGCTCTCGACGTTCTCCCTGACCGCGAACCCGGCCGCCGCCGCCACGGCCCCGTCCCAGCCGGCCTCATCCGCGCCGTCCGCGGCCGGATCGTATGACCCGGCCAAAGAAAAGAGTGCGGCGGTCTCGATCGGCGTCGACAAGAAGCTCGCTCCGGCATCCGGCTCGACGGCCTGCACTCCGAACAGCCTGATCAAGGGGCGGTCGTCGCGGGCGGTCTATTATTGCGGCGTCGACGGCCGGCGCTACGTTTTTCCGAACCAGCAGACCTTCATGACCTGGTACGACAACTTCGACAGCGTCGTCACCGTCAGCGACGAGGCCCTGGCCGATATCAGGATCGGCGGCGTCGTCACCTACCGGCCGGGAACGCGGATGCTGAAGATAACTTCGGACCCGAAGGTCTACGCCGTTTCCGCCGACGGCGTGCTGCATCCGATCGGCAGCGAGGCCGCCGCGGCGCGGCTGTTCGGGCCGGACTGGAACAAGATGATCGACGACATCTCCGACGCGTATTTCGTCAACTACAAGGTCGGCGATCCGATAAACTGATCCGGCGGTCCCGCGGTCGGGACCGAAGGCGCGGCCGCGAGGCCGCGCTTTTTGCATCGGCCGAACGGAACTTTTTCGCCGGGTTGACAGCCCGGCCGGCCCCGGTTAAGGTGGCCTGTCGCCCTTTCCCCCGCAGACTCGGAGGCGCCATGAAGCTGTATAAGGTTTGGGTGTGCGGTCGCGAGGTCGAGCTGCCGTTTCCCGGACGTTACGCCGGCATCAGCACGCAGAAGATCTTCGGCCGCCTGGATTGCTGGAGCGGCAAGAAGGCCCTGGCCAAGAACCGCGTCTTCTTCCTGTTCTGGGAGGATGCGATCGAGGCCGGCTACCGGCCCTGCCGGCACTGCCGCCCGGACAGGATCAGCCGCCGCGGCTGCGATCACCTGCCGTACCATGGTCTGCCGTCGCTCCGGATGGAGAGCGCCGAGGACCCGCGCTTCATCGTCGTTCGCTGCTGCGCCTGCGGCGCCGACGTTACCCGGATCTTCAGCATTCAGATCATCAACGGCCGCGTCACCATCCTCCGCCAGACCTGAACTCGCCGGCCCGCCACGGGCCGGTTTTTTCGTTCCGGCCCTCCGTTGACTTTCCCCGGAAAAACCGCTAAAGCATAGGCGGTTCCCTGAAAATTCATGGACCGAAAAAGAAACAGAGAACGGAGGTAGTCCATGCCCTGCGACATCGGCTACAAAAGCTATTCCCGCGTCCGCATCCCCGCGCCGGCGCCCCAGCGGTTCAAGAGCAAGGCCAAGGCCCCCAAGGTCGACGCCGAGCTCATGGCCCGGCTCGGCCAGGAGGACCCGCAGTTCGCCGAGTGGCTGAACGAGCTCGACACCGCGCCGCTCCTCCAGGAAGCGCTCAGGCGCGCCCTGGCCAAGATCGACGGCGACGGGGTCAAGTTCTCGGTCACCGCCGCCGGCCTCGTCGCCGAGGCCGAGTACAAGAGCGAAGCGCGCAAGCGCAAGATCGAGCGGGCCGCGTCCGCCGTTTCGGCGCGCTGGCAGATGGAGGTCCTCGGCGTCATCGCCGAGCTCCTCGACTTCCGGTTCGTCATCACGGCGTCGGGCCGTCCCGGTTCCGAGACCTTCAGCCTCGAAGGCGAGAAGGAGAACGGGACCGGCGTCCACGAGTACCTGCGCATCGACAACGGCGCGGCCGGTTCGAGCATCCGCTTCGAGCACTACCGGTCGGCCGAAGCCCTGCGCCAGGACAAGGACAAGCTCCTCGCCCTGGCCCAGACGCTGGGAGTGAAGATCGCCGTCGTCGGGACCGAGGACGGCGGACAACCGATCCCGCCAGGGACCGTCCACCGGCATTTCCTGCCGGAGAAGGAGTAGGCGTCATGGCGGAGACCGAGAAGGAAACCGCGGGCGCCGAGGTCCGGCTGCCCAAGTGGTTCACCGAGGACCATGTCATCCCGTTCCGTTCCGGCATGGCCTCGGAATTCATCGTCCACGGCGACGTCACCTGCCTGGTGCCGAATCCCGACGCCGCGGACGAGCCCGACGCGCCCTACATCACCCTGCGCAAGTTCCTGGAGAAGGTCTGGGACGA
>JBAIWZ010000106.1:0-10720 GCA_037916955.1 Acutalibacteraceae bacterium
TCTGCCTAGTATGGTAGTCCGAAAAAGCCCGGGCCGCGAAGGAGCCGCCGCAATTGTGCTTTTCCAGCGGCGGCGGGTGAGCGGGATTCCCGTAGGCCACCCCATAAAAATCTCCTGACCCCATCGGGGTCGGGAGATTTTTTATGCCGGATGACCGGAGGGAATCGAAGGGTATCCGAGGACGTGCCTAAAGAACTTCCGGTCAAAAAAACAATGGGTTCTTGTTATTAATGACGGCGCGAATTATCAGCGGCCAGCCGGTAAAATTTTGTGATACGATAACCCAGTATGTTTGCTGCCATAGCGACTTTGTTAGGGGGCCTGCTGCTGCTTTATAAGGGTGCTGATTGGCTTGTCGGCGGATCGTCTTCGCTGGCGAAACGGTTGGGAATCAAGCCCATTGTCATCGGCCTGACCGTGGTCGCCTTTGGCACCTCGGCGCCGGAGCTGTTCGTCAACCTGACGGCGTCGTTCGCCGGAAAAGCCGATATTGCCGTGAGCAACATCATCGGTTCGAATATCGCCAACATCTTGCTGATACTCGGCGTGGTGGCCGTCGTGCGCCCGCTGCGCCTCAGGACGGATACCGTCGCGCGGCAGATACCTCTGGCACTCCTGGCATCAGCGTTGGTCTGGGTCCTGGCCAATGACCGCCAGCTGGTCGGCCGGCCCATAGACCGCCTGGACCGTATCGACGGAATGATCCTGCTGGCCTTCTTCGTCGCTTTTCTGTACTACGTCGTTACCATCGCCGCCAGGGAACCGGATAAGGACGGCGTGGAAAAGAAAACTGTCGGGATCTCGCTGGGACTCTTGGCCATGGGGCTCTGCGGCCTTTTCCTCGGCGGCAAGCTGACAGTTGACGGCGCCGCCGGCATCGCGCGGCTGCTCGGCCTTTCCGAGCGCTTCATCGGCTTGACCGTCATTGCCCTGGGCACGTCCTTGCCGGAACTTTTGACATCGGTCGTTGCCGTCATCCGACGCCATGACGACATAGCGGTCGGCAACATCGTAGGCTCGAACATCTTCAACATCTTCTGGATATTGGGTCTGAGCGCCGCCATCCGGCCGCTGCCCGTTTCCCGATCCAGCCTGTTCGATGTGCTGGTCGTGATCGGCGCCACCGTCCTGCTGCTGGTTTTCTCGTTGATGAACGGACGGCATGGTTTGCCCCGTTGGTTCAAGGTCTTTTTTTCCAGACAGGCCCAGGTAGAAGGAGGTTTCGCTGTCCGGCGCTGGCAGGGGGCGGTTCTGATCTCGCTGTACGCGGCCTATCTCGCCATGCTTTTGGCAAGCACGTGATCAGCGCATCGCCGATGTTCCCAGACAGGCGCAAACGTCGCGTTAATTCGGCCGAAATCGGATAAGCGACACGGTCCCGGAATGCGACCCATAGAGATCTTCCGACCCCAATGGGCCGGGAGATCTTTCTGGGCCGGTCTTTCTACGAATATTTTTCGCCGGACAAGACCGCCGCCTGCGAAGGCCGTCCGGACCTTTGACTGTCGGCCGGCATTCAGTTACGGTCGCCCCAGGAGACCAGTGGCGGTCCCGTTCCTTAAAACCCGGCGTAACAATAGGAGACCGGTCATGAGAACTTCGCTCGCGCCGCTCGCAGCGCTCTTCGTCGCCCTGCTGTCCGTATCCATCGCCGGCTGCGCCGTCACCAAGGCGGCGGCTCCGGCTCCGAAAGCGGCTCCGTCCGCGGCGGCAACGCCCGCCCCCGCCCCCGTCGGCGAAGAGATCCCGATCCAGAAGGGCGAGATCCCCGACGGCTGGAAGGTCCAGGGACCTTTCGGCATGGGCGTGGCTTTCGAAAAGCCCGGCACCGACGCGCAGATAGCCTTCACCATCCTGAAGACCGACGGTCGGATCACGGCCAAGGATATCCTCGACCGTCTGGTCGCCATGAACGCCGGCAAGAAAGGCGTGATCCTGTCCGGGATCACCGTTTCCGCCGACGGCAACGAGGCCGCTCTTCGCCTCGAAGACCGGCGCATCGGGGTCAAGCTCGGGCGGGCGGTCGTCCGTTGTTTTCCCGGCAAGACGGTCTACGCCGTCATGACGTCCGGGCTCTGGCCCGAAGAGATCGACGCCCAGTCGCTCCGGGACTTCGCCGTCTTCCTGGCCTGGGTGCGTCTCGAGTAAGCGCCGGCGTCCGACTTTCGTCCGCCCGCATTTCCCGCGGGCGGTTTTTTATAAATGAAAAGATCCGGCCCGCGGCGGACCGGATCCCGCGATCTCTTTCAAGTTACGGAGCCTGGGTCGTGAAGACCGCATCCGCCGACGCCTCCGCGTCGGAGCCGTGGCTTGATCTGACACGGAAGTGGTAGGTGGTCATCGGGTTCAGACCGCTGATCGTGACCGAATGGTTCTTGGTCGGCGGTTTTTCGTTTCCCGCCGTATTCGGATAGGCGCCCGCCGCCAGGCCGTAGTCCACGAAACTCGAGCCGGGCTCGTTCGTCTGCCAGACGACCGTGGCCGAGCGCGGCGTGATCCCGGCGACGATCACGCCGCTGATGGTCTCGACGCGCTGGTTCCCCTTGGTCGTCGTCTCGGCCGGCGGGGGAGTCGTCGTGGTTTCCGTCGTCGTCGGCGGGGTCGTGGTTTCCGTCGTCGGCGGGGTCGCCGTGTTATCAGATGAAGCCGGCGGCTGGGTCTCTTCGGTTCCGGACCCGGTCGGCGTCGTCGACGTCTCACCGCCCGATGAAGTAGGGGCAGGCGGCAGCGCCCCGCCTGACCGACGGCGCTCTTCGGTTTGGAGCGGCGTTTCGGCCGTCGTCGGAGCCGTTTCCTCCGCGCCGGCGGCCGGAGTATTTTTATCCTTGCCCACGGCCGCGCCCCGCCCCTTGTCTATCTTGGCATTTTGGGAGGCGACATCGGCGGGCCGGAAATCCTGAGCGTTCGCGATCGGCTGTCCCAGGCCGTAGTTGGCGAACAAGGTGTCGGGAATGTCGTCGATCTTCGTGTTCCAGTCGGGTCCGTAGATCTCCGCCGCCACGGCTTCCGATTTGACCCAGCGCAGGACGCCGCCGGCATCAACGACGTAGACCTGCGGCGCGGTCTTCGCCTTGATCATCCTGACGCCGGGGCGATAGGTGACGTTGCCGCCGAGCGGGAAGGAGTGCAGTTCCTCGTCGGATATCTTGCGGACATCGGAAAAATCCGGATACCAGCTTTCAAAGGTCTGCCGCGTCGGGAACAGGTATCGTTTGCCGTCGGCGCCCAGATAATAGACCGTGTCGCGGCTGCCTTTGATGAGCGAGCCCGCCGCCGGCTGGTCGGCGCTGACCGGCGCGGCGCCGATGAAGATCAGGCATCCGGCCAGCAAGATAAGGCTGATGGTGAGGGTGGTCCGCCCGCGGTCTGTACGCATACGTCATCATTATACCAAATCGGGCCGTCGGGCGCCGCCGCGGCCGTCCGGCGCTTCCGGGCGGCGCCGGCGCCGACCTTTGCCAATGTCCGTCCCTTGTAAGATAATGACGGGACGAGACGATCCGCATCAGGCGGCGGACGCGTTCCGGAAGCGTGCTTCGATCAATAAATCCGGCCGTGCGCGCGGGCGAGAAGCCGCCGGCTTCCGCGTCCGAACATCCGTATGCCAAAGAGATCGACCCGTCGCTACGAATCCACGCTCCTGTTCCTCGTGGGCGTGGCGGTCGGCTTCGTCCTGCTGATGATCTGCTCCAAGCTCTTCCAGCTGGAGATGAATTCCACCCTGAGCATCCAGATCGACCCCCTGAACGTGGCCTCGCTCTGCGTGACCGCCATCCTCGCGCTTTTCATCATCAAACAGCTTCGCAACCAGAGCGGCGTCTCGCGCAGCAAGGTCGAGATGCTGAACCGTTATTTCAACGAATTCCGGGAAGACGTCAGGAATTTCGTCGGCTCCGTCGCCTTCAAGCGCTCCGGCAAGCCGGAAGAGCTGGCGGACAGGATGAAAGTGCTGCGGACGCATCTCATCTCGCTGTTCCGGCTGGCCCGGACGGAGAAACTGGTCCAGGACGGATCGCCGGCGGTCGCCGGACTGGGCGCGGCCATCGACGAGATCGGCGGTCTGCTGACGGACCAGTCGCTGGAAAAGGGCGCCAAGGGCAAAGAGAAGGCCATCCGGGTCGAGGACGGGATGTTCCAGTATTCGCAGAGCCGGCTCGGGCTGATCGCCGGCAAGACGTACGAACTCGACAGCTGGGTCTTCGAACTGGCCCTCGAACTCGCGCGGGGCGCGGAGTCCGCCGGCGACTCCGGGTCATAGACGCCCGGCCGGCAGCAACGCCGTTCCCGAACGGCGTTTTTCGTTGCCGACGCGGCCGGGCGCGGACGCAACTTTCGGGGGTCCCCATCCGTCTTTATATAGGAAAGGTCCGGCCCGCCGGCCGCCCGGCCCCGGAGGAACGGGAAACTTTTTACCGTCGATGAGGTAGAATGAACGAAGGGGCGCCTGCCCCGCAACTTCACCGGTTCGCAATGAAAAAGATCGTCTTCGTCATCCTGGCTCTCCTGCCCCTGGCCGCGGCCGCGCAGGGGGTCCGGCCGGAATTCAATCCCAACGTCCTGGTCCCGGACGCCTGTTTTGCCGACACCCAGACCTTCGGCGGACCCGAAGGCATCCAGCGTTTCCTCGAATCCAAGGGCAGCGTCCTGGCCAACACCTCCTATGATTTTCTCGCTAAATTGAGCGAACCAGCCGATCCGGCGGTCAAGCGCGCTCTCGATGATCCGCAGCCGGATATCGGCCGGCTACGCACCGCCGCCGAGCTCATCTGGGACGCGTCGCGCGCCAGCGGCCTCAACCCGCAGATCATCCTGGCGACCCTCCACAAGGAACAGGGGCTGGTCGGTTCGGTGGATGCCGACCGTCTGCAAAAGGCGCTCGACCGCGCCATGGGCTTCGATTGCCCCGATTCGGCGGGCTGCGGCGATCTCTTTCCCGGCTTCTACTACCAGTTGTTCGGCAACGTCGACACCCAGGGCAATCGCTATCTCGGCGCCGCCAAGTCCCTGATGCGGTCGTTCTCGACGCCCGGCGGCCGCGGTCCGGCCGTCGCCGGCGCCCCGGCCAGGGTCGGTCAGGCCGTGACGGTCAATAACACCCTCGGCGGCTACGACGGCATCCCGGCCCAACAGACCGTCGTCCTCGGGAATCTGGCAACGGCCGCCCTCTACCGCTACACGCCCCACGTCTTCAACGGCAATTACAACTTCTGGAAATATTTCACGACCTGGTTCAAGTATCCCAACGGCGCCCTGCTCCGGTCGACCGCCGACCAGGCCGTCTACATCATCAACGACGGCGAACTGCAGCGCGTGCCGCCGTTCGTCGCCGTCGCCCGCGGGCTTCACCTGTCCTCGGCCATGGCCGCTTCGCCGACCGAACTCGCCGGCTACCCGACCGGCGCCGCCTACACGCCCGCCGACAACACCGTGGTCTCGGTCGGCGGCTCGTTCTATGTCTTCGTCGACGGCGTGAAGCATCCCGCCTCCAGCTTCGTCCTGACCCAGCGGAAGCTGAATCCGGCGCTGATCATGCCGGTGACCGCCGCCGACGCCGCCTTGTTCGTCGACGGGCCGCAGCTGACGCCGAGCGACGGCACGGTGATCCGCGGCCAGGGCGACAGCGTCGTCTATCTCGTCGACCGCGGCGTTCTCAGGCGTTTCAGCGATTTCACCCTCAGACAGTATGCCGCCGCCAAGCTGGTGCAGGAGGTTCCGGCCGGCGAGGTGCCGATCTACCCCAAGCAGGGTTACGTCGCGCCGAAGAACGGCACGGTGATCAAGGGTCCGTCGACGCCCGACATCTACGTGGTCAGCGAGGCGCGCCGCCTGCCGCTGACGCAGGAACTGTTCAAGAACCGCCGTTACCGATCTTCCGACGTCGTGACCCTGACGACCGGCGCCGAGCTCGCTTCGATCCCGCTCGGCCCTCCGGCGACGCCGAGCGACCGCACCTGGTTCGCGGCCGGCAAGGAGCTTTACCTGTTCAAGAGCGGCGCCAAACATCCGATCATCCCGTTCGTCGCCAGGCAGCGCGGCATCACCCCGGATTACTTCTTCGAGGCGAGCGTCGCCAGCAGCTGGCCTGACGGCATCGCCGTTCCGCCTAAGGACGGCACCCTGATCAAAGGCGAAGGTTCTTCGACGGTCTACGTCGTCAGGAACGGGCAGCTGCGGCCGCTCACCGCCGAGATCTTCAAGCTCTGGAAATTCAAGACCAGGAACATCGCCGCCGTCAGCGAAGCCGACGTCGACCTGCTGGCCAAGGACGGCTACGCCGAACCGCCGGAGAGCACCTACTTCTCGGTCGCCGGCAGCGGCGAGTTCTACGTTTTCAAGGGCGGCGCCAAACACCGCATCTACCCGTTCGTCGCCAAACAGCGGTACATGACGCCGGACGTGACCTTCGCCGCCGAGGTCGCGGCCGACTGGACCGCCGGCGACCCGATCGCGCCGAGGAACGGCTCCCTGCTCAAGGGCGACGGCTCGTCAACGGTCTATCTCGTTTCGAGCGGGGCCTTGCGCCCGCTGACCGACGCCGCCTTCAAGCGCCGCGGCTACAGTTTGAAGAAGGTGCTGACCGTGCCGCAGGCCGATCTCGACGGATTCGCCAAGGGTGCGATCATCGAAAGATAACCGGGCGGCCGTCGTCGGATGGCCGCTTTTTCGTATTAGGCCGCAGACCGCCCGATGTCAGTATTTCGGCTCAACTGCGGCATTTTTAAGTTCCGGCAATGTCTGATCGCGGCTTCCTCTGATATAATCAACAGATGGACCAGCAAAAACGCGGTTATTCGGCTTCCATACTTAAGGTCGAGGCGCTCGCCAGAGAACTTTCCTCTTCCGTCCAGTTGTCATTCGCCGAACCCGTGGCCGGCGCGTTCATCTATGAGGCCCGGTCGGTCATGGCCCGCACCCGGCGCGCCTACCAGCTCCTGGCCGGCCGGCTGACCGAGCAGGCCAAAAGCATCCCGGGCATCGAGGCCCTGCTCGACAACTCGCACATGATCGCCGGCGTGCTGACCACGCTGACCGAGCGCTGGCGGCGAAAAGAGACCCTCAGGTTGCCCCAGGTCGTCGACGTCGACGGCCGGCGGCTGCCGCGGGTCTACCTGATCGCCCGGTCGCTCGTCAGGGAGTCCGGCGCCGGCATCGACCGCGCCACGGTCACCGCTTTCCTCCAGGCCTATCAGCGCAACGCGCCCCTCTCGGTCCGCGAATTGGACATCTTCGCTGACATGCTTCAGTTCGTCCTGGTCGAGGACCTGGCGCTGATGATGGAGGCGATCCAGAGCGCGTTCTCGGAGATCGGCGACGCCGAACGGTGGCTCAACCGGATGCTGTCCGTCCTGGACCGGGGCGGCGCCGAGGAAGAACTTGTCGCCCTGATGAACCAGCTGTTCCAGGAGCGCAAGGTCATCGCCATCTATTTCGGCTTTCACCTGCTGCAGCGCATCGCCCAGACCGGGCGGGAGCGGAGCCTGCGCGTGATCTCCCGGCGGCTCCGGCTGGCGCTGTCGCGGCAGGGGGTCGGGGTCGGCCGGCTGCCCGAGATCATCGCCAGGACCGAACGCTCGCGCGCCGTCGTGATCGACCGCGACATCGCCAGCCTGCACTGGCTCGGCCAGATGCGCTGGGACCGGATCTCGACCGAACTGAACGCCGTGGACAAGGTCCTGGCCCGCGATCCCGCCGACATCTTTTCCAAACTCACCGACGAGACCCGGGCCGTCTACCGGTGGACGATCGTCCGCATCGCCGACCGCACCGGGGTGCACGACGTCCAGGTCGCGCGCGAGGCGCTCCGGCTGGCGCACGCCGCGCGGTCCGGCCCCGCCGCGGAGCAGGAGCGCGCGACGCACGTCGGATATTTCCTGATCGGCGAAGGCCTGCCCGAACTGGAGCGGATCTTCCGCTACCAGGCGACGCCGCTCGAGCGCCTGCGCCGCGTCATCCTGTCGCGCCCCGCGCCGATCTATCTGGGGGTCGTCCTGTCCGTGACGGTCGTTTTGACGGCCGTCTCCCTCATGTACGCCGGCTTAGGGCCGGGCTATCTGGTCCGGATCGTCCTGGCGCTGTCCGGCGCCCTGCTCGCCTCGGAGATCGCCGTGGCGCTCGCCCACCTGCTCTTCACGCGCCTGCTGCTCCCGCGGCCGCTGCCCCAGATCGATTGCCGCCGCGGCGCCGGGCCGCGGCGACGGACCATCGTCGTCGTGCCTTCGTTCGTCCGCGATCCGGCGGCGACCAGGTCCCTGCTCTCGCAGCTCGAGGCCACCTACGTCGCCAACCAGGACCCCGACATTTTTTTCGCGGCGCTGCTCGACCACGCCGACGCCCCGGCCGAGACCATGCCCGAGGACCAGGCCCGCCTGGCCGAGGTCAAGGCGGGCATCGCCCGGCTCAACGCGCGCTATCCTTCGGAGATACCGCGTTTTTCGGTGTTCTGCCGCAAGCGCCTCTGGAATCCCGGCGAGGGGGTTTTCATGGGCTGGGAGCGGAAACGCGGCAAGCTGCGCGAGTTCAACCTGCTGCTGCGCGGCCGTCCGACGTCCTTCGAAGGCGACGCGGCCGAGGCGGCGGCGCGTTACGGCAAGGTCCGCTACGTGCTGACCATCGACGAGGACACGGAGCTGACGCGCGACAGCGCGCTGGCGCTTATCGGCACCATCGATCATCCCCTCAACCGGCCGGTGATCGATCCCGAGCGCCGCGTCGTCACCGCCGGCTACGGCATCGTGGTCCCGCGGTCGGCCATCCGTTTCAAAGCGGGCGCCGCCTCGCTGTTCTCGAGGATCTTCGGCAGCCATCCCGGCCTGGAAGCCTATTCGACCTCGGTCTCCGATCTTTACCAGGACCTGTTCGGCGACGCGCTCTTCCAGGGCAAGGGCATCTATGACATCGACGCGGTCGAAACGACGATGGAGGGGCGGATCCCCGACAACACCGTCCTGAGCCATGACCTGCTGGAGGGCCTGTACGCGCGCGCCGGAACGGCGGCCAATGCCTTCATCTTCGAGGGCTTTCCGAGTTCCTACGTGAGCTACATGTCGCGGTCGCATCGCTGGATGCGGGGCGACTGGCAGATCATCAGCTGGGCGTTCACCCGGCGCGGGTCCGTATTTTCGGCGATCGACCGCTGGCGGATCATCGACAATCTGCGGCGCAGCCTCCTGCCGGAGGCGCTGTTCGTCGCCGTGATGAGCGCGCTGTTCACGACGGTGAGCTCCGTTTATTGGAGCATCCTGGCCCTGTCCGCGCTGGGCGCCGGCCTGATCCTGCCGGTCATCGTCCGCGCGATCGAACTCATGGCCGAGCCGGACCGGCGGTTCACGCTCGGCTATCGGGTCGAGACCTCGCTGTTCGACCTGTTCTCGGCCTGCGCCAAGACCGTCCTGCTCGGCGTGTTCTCCCTGCAGGGCGCGTTCATGGCCGTCGACGCGATCGCGAAGAGCGCCTGGCGGCTCCTGGTGTCGAAACGCAAGCTGCTCCAGTGGCGGGCTTTTTACGAGGCCGAGGCCGGCTCGTCCGGCGGGCTCGTCGGCAGCCTGCGGCTGATGTGGCCGAGCGTCCTCGCGGCGACGCTCATCGTCGGCGCCAATTTCGCTCCCGGGATCAGCATCGACCGGCTGTCGCTGACCTGGGCGGCCGCCTGGGCCCTGGCCCCGTTCGCGAGCGCGCTGGTCAGCCGCCGGTCCCGGCAGCCGGCCGCGATCGCCGTCCGCGACGCCGACTATCTGCGCGCGGTCGCCGCCAAGACCTACTGGTTCTTCACCGACATGGTCAACGAGGAAAGCCATTGGCTGCCGCCGGACCATTTCCAGGAAGAGCCGGTCTCGAAGCGCCGGTCCCACGGCCTGGGCGTCTCGCCGACCAACCTCGGGATGTACCTGGTATCGATCTCGGCGGCTCGGGCGATCGGCCTGTCCACGGTCACGCAGTTCGCCGGCCGGCTCGACCGGGCGTTCAGGAGCATGTCGCGGATGGACAGGTATCGGGGACACTTCTTCAACTGGTACGAACTGCGGGATCTGACGCCGCTCTCTCCCAAATACGTGTCCAGCGTCGACAGCGCCAACCTGGCGCTGGCCCTGCTGGCGGTGCGGAGCGCGCTCGGCGAGGCCTGCGGCGCCCCGCTGTTCACCCGGGCGGCGCTCGAGGGCTTCGACGCCAAGCTGTCGGTCCTGTCGGAGTGGTCGGCCGCGGCGATCGCGGCCAGCCGGAGCGACTCGGTCAGGCGCCGGCTGCTGCGGGAGGTCATCGGCGCGGTCGCGCAGTCGCGCGCTCTCATCAGGGAGGCGCTCGCCCGCGAACTGACCGCCCGGGAAGCCGACGCGGTGTACAGCGGCGCCGTCCATCACGCCGTGCGCATCAGGAACACGCTCGAGACGCTGCGGCTGGAAGAGGGCGGGGAGCCGTTCGAGGACATCCTCCTGGCGTCGCGGAACATCGAAGCCCTGGCGGTCGAGAACCGCGACCTGCTCGACAAATTCCTCGGTTACGCGACGGTCACCGCGGTCTCGGCGGTCACGAACGACGAGGTGCTGCGCGCGTCCTACACGCGCCTGTTCGAGGTCCTGGCGCGGATCCCGACCGTCACCGACCTGGCGGACGGCGGCATCCGGAAGATGATCGAGGATATCGGTTTCGCCGAAGCGGTCGGACGTTCGCCGCTGCCGGTCGCCGAGAAGGAGCGCGCCCTGGCCTGGCAGGACGAGATACTGGC
>JBAIWZ010000107.1:0-6553 GCA_037916955.1 Acutalibacteraceae bacterium
GTCCTTGTCGGACGCGAGGTTGAAGTCCCGCATGTTCCCGGCCGGGGTGACGACCTCGACGCCGTTGGCGTCCTTGGTCATCGTGAAAGCGATGTTGCAGCCGGGGTTCGAGACCGTGATGCAGGCCTTGTGGGCGGCGTCGTACCAGGTGCAGTTCAGGAAGGCGCGATCAGCGGCCTTGTAGTTCGGCATCTGGAGCTTCTTGTCGCCGTACTGGGCCCAGCCCTTGGTCTGGCGGGTCTCGCCGGGGCACGCGCGGTCGATGTACGACACGTGGTAGGTCCCGTTGGGCGCGGAGTAAACCGTGCTCATGTACCCGTCGAGCTCGCCGGTGGTGATGTCCTTGTCCGCGATGGCGACGCCCTTCGACTCGTCCCAGGTGATGCCGGGGAGGTCGCCGACGAGCGTGCCGCAGGGCGAACCGGACACGTAGGCCGTCGAGAACTTCAGGACGCCATCGGAGTCGGTCGCGAACGGAGCGGGCAGGTAGGTCGGGGCGGGCGTGCCGGCGTCCGTGCCGGGGGTGCCGGCGTCGGGCGTCTCGGCGGGCGGGGTCACGGTGTTGTCGTTGCCGTCGTCCCCTCCCTCGACGCCGCAGGCGGCCAGGGTGAGGGTGGCGGCGAGGACGGTGCAGAGAGCGATCAGGGTCTTCATGTGTTTCTCCTTTTTCAGTGTTCCAGCGTTTTCGAAGCTTTGGGAGCGGGCGGCGAACAATTCGCCGCCCGCGACTCACTGCGGGGTTACGGGAACCTCAGCCCGAGGTTCAGCACGGTGCCGTAGGCGAATGCCGGGCGGCCGCGGTCGAACTCCGAACCGATCAGGAAGGAAGCGCCGGCGTAGACGCACTTGTACTGGAAGTCGACGGTGGCGTCGGCCATCACGAAGGCGGACTTGGCCTTGAGCTGGTCGTTGTAACCGGCCCAGGTGGCCGAGGCGCCGCCTTCGAGCTTGAACCAGTCGGTGAAGTTGAAGCCGACGCTGCCGCGGACGCGGCTGCCGAGCGGACGGTCATGCGTGAACGAGACCAGCAGATCGCCGTCGACGTTGAGGTCGACGAGATCGGTCATGGTCAGGGTCAGCCTGACGCCGACGGGCATCGCCGTGTAGCGCGTGCCGTCCAGGGAGTTGAGCCAGAGGAAGCCGAGGCGGGGTCCGAACTGCACCGGGGTCAGGCGTCGCTCGAGCGAGCTCAGCCTGGCGTCCAGCTTGGTCAGGGTTCCCTGCATCTCGTTGATCTTCTCTTCCAGCACCGCGTCCTTGGCGCCGAGCTTGACCACGTCCTCGAGCAGCAGGCGGTACTTCGCCAGCAGCTCCTGATGGACCTTGTCGAGTTCGGCCTTGGTGTCGGCCAGCTGCTTCTCGAGATCGCCGTCGCGCTTGGCCAGCAGGCCGATCTGCTTTTCCAGCTTCTCGACCTTCTTGGTCAGCTCGGTGACGCGACCCTCGAGGCGCTTGACCTTGCCGTCGTTCCGCGCGGCGAGGCCGGCGGGGCAGGTCACGGGCTTCGCCTCGCACTTGACCTGGGCGGCGCAGGCACTGATGCACTGCGCGAGCTCGGGCGGCGGGGTGAAGACGTAGCGAGGCAGGGCCTCCTGAGCGTGAGCCTGGCCGTAGACCGCCAGGCAGAACAGCACGGTACCGGCGCAAATGCTCTTCTTCATGGTCATCCTCCTACCCCAGCGGGGTTTTGTCTGTGCCCTTTTGGGGCGGGTTCGGGAGATCCTCGTTCCGACAAGTTTTCAATGATCTTCCAGCTCTTATAACGTGAAGCGCTGGAACCGTCTGACCGACAAGCGAAGATAAGGAGGAGGCATCTTCGCCGTCCGTCAAACGGTTTCAGCGCGCCACTCAGCGGAAAAATCTTCGGCGCATCATTCAATGAACAAGGCAATATAGCATAACCTAGGCCTTTTGTCAAGGGTTTCTGACGTTCCTGGCAGTCAAAAAACCCTCTATTCCAGAGGGTTTGCCTTATTCGGTCGCGGTAAGCCGATCAGCCTTATTCCGGGATCTCGAATACGCCCCGCCGGCGGCTGACGGCCAGGACATAGCCCGAACCGGCGAACAATCCGAGGATGAAACCGGTGAAAGCGTTGGCCGGGATGTTCGGCCTGACCGGGAAACGCGACTGGAGCGGGTCATCGACGAGCTTCACCTGCAGGTCGCCGCCGCCGACGTATTGCCAGCCTTCGGTGGTCAGGACGAAAGCGATGGCCCGGGCGATCTGTTCGGCCTGATCCTTGTCCGTGTCGTAGACCGTAACCTGGAGCATGCCGGTGCCGCGGATGACCTGGGTGCCGATCATGTCCCGCCACTGCCGGCGGCGCTTGATCTCGTCCTGGCTGAAGACGCCCTGATCGACGTTGAACTTCGCGGCCATCACCTTGTCGTAGAACGAAGTGGTGTAGATGATCTGACCGAGATTGTCGGCGATCTGCTCGGAGGCCTTGATGGCGGTGTACGGGTCGGTCTGCGACAGCTGCTTCTGGATGACCAGCAGGCGCATGGTCGAACTGTACTGCAGGGGGAACAGCAAACTCAGTCCGGCGCCGAAGACGGCGGCGGCCAGGCCGAAAGCCAGTATGGTTTTCCAGCGCTTGAGGAGGGCGCCGGCGTAGTTGATCTCCTGCATTTTAAGGTGATGTTCAGGGCCCAGTGTGGCGGAGCCAGACACGCTCGCGGCTTTCAGCCGCTCGGTGTCAGGCACCGCGCATATTTATTATACCACCGCTGAATGACCGCGAATATTAGCACGAAAAGCCCGTTTTGTCAACGCTGCCGGCCGGCCGCGGCCTCACTTGGCCGCGACGCCGAGCTTGACCGTCACGGTCACCTGGCCCGCCGGACGCTCGACCCCGGTCTGGCCCCGGTCCACGGTCAGCGTGACCTGAGTTCCCGGATCATACTCGGCGATGATGTCGGCCAGGGCGCGCCTGGAAGTGATCTCTTCGTCGTTGACCGCCGCGATGATGTCGCCCTCTTTCAGGCCGGCGGCTGCTGCCGGACTGCGCTTGGCCACGGCCGGCTGACGGCCGTCCGGCGAGGCCATGAGCAGGGCTCCCCGGCTGGCGCCGGCCGTCCCGAACGAGCCGCCGAGCGGCCGGGACAGGTCGAGATAGTTCACGCCCAGGTAGGGCCGGAGCGAGGTCTTGTCATGAAGAACGCCGCCGATCTGCCGCGAGAACGACTCGACCGGCAGGCCGTAGGAACCGACGGGTTCGTTGCCGGTGAAGACGCCGACGACCTCGCCGAGCCGGTCCAGGAGCATCGATCCGGCCGGCACGCCTTCGGCGGCGGAGAGCCGGAGCACTTTCTGGACGCGTTCGGAGGAAACGACCAGGTCGGCCGCCGAAGCCGCCAGGGGGTCGTCATAGCCGATGAAATCGAGGCGGCGCGGCCCGCGCAGGCCGTCGAAGGCGAAGACCGGGTCGCCGGGCGCCAGTTCGCCGGCGTCGCCGAAGCCGACCACCGGCAGGTTGAGGGCGTCGATCTTGACGAAGGCGACGCCCGAGTAGGGGTCGACCACCAGGTCGCGGACCGGATAACTCTTGGCGCCGACCACCGCGACGAGTCCGGCCGCCGGCCGCTTGACCAGCGCGTCCCCGGACGAGATCAGCCAGCCGTCGGAGGTCAGCACGACGCCGGCGGCGACGGCATCGGCCGGAAAGTAGACCTGGTCCAGGGCCGAGCGGCCCGCGGGCTTGGCGGCGAAGAACAGAACCGCCGAACGCGACGCGGTCTCGACCGGCGTCGGCACGCGGCCCGTTTCCTGGCGTACCTGGGACGGCCGTTCGCGGGCCGCCAGGAAGTTCGCGGCGGTGGATTCCGGCGCGGGCACGAGGTAGACCGAGGCCAGCATCGTTCCGACGAGCCCCGCGGCCAGTCCGAAAAAGGCGCTCAGCAGTATCACCGGCACCGCCGAACGGTAACGCGGCCGCTCTTTAACCGGCTGTTCATTCGTCATAAGCGTTTCAGATCCATCGGGCCGTCAGGAATAAGATCACGACCAGAGCCGCGGAGACGGCCAGTTCCCTGCGGATGTATTTGAATTCGCCGGCTCCGGACAGGACGTGCTTGGCGGTCTGCAGCGCCAGGCTGAAAAGCACGACGGCCACGGCGGCGTTCACCAGGTTGGATGTCGGCAGGAAATTGAGGGCGATGAACAGCTCGCCCGAGAGCGTCCCGAGCGCCGCGACCAGCCAGGACTGTTCGCGCAGGACGAAGCCGGCGCGCCAGAGGTCGGCGGCGGCGGCCGCGGCGCCGAAGACGGCCATGACCGCGGCCGACAGCGGCACCGGCACGTAGAAGAACATGCCGATCTCGAAAGCGAAGGCGGCCAGGAAGAACAGGCCCACGAAATCCAGGGCGTGGGCCAGATGGACCAGGTCCGCCGGCTGGCCGCGGTCGCTGTCCGCGGCGCGAAGGTTCTCGAAATAGACGGCCAGCAGGACCATGGACAGGACGGCGAGCCCGTAACGCGCCAGCGAGGTCTCGACCAACAGCAGCACCAGGAAAGAGGCGGCGGTCAGGAAGATCGGCGGCTCGATGAACGGCAACCACCGGCCTCCCGGCCGGCTCGTCCGCACCACCAGGACGGCGGCGGCGGCGATGGCCGCGGTCGTGACGGCGACGATCGCCGCCCAGACCAGGAACTTGTCGGCGGCCCCGGTCGGAAAGCGGGCCGCGGCGTAAAGGCCGAGTCCGGCGACCGGCGCCGCGGCGTAGGAGATGTAGCGGGCCGTCTGCTTCATATCAGCGGACCGGCAGCTTGGGCACGAAACTGACGATCATCATCCGCTTCTCCAGGGTGACGCCCTCCAGGGTCCCGATCTGGCCCATGGAGGCGCGGATCGAGTCGTTCAATTTGCCGCTGATCGAGGAGACGAGGGCGTTGGCGAGCGAGTTGGGCACGGCCAGGCCGCCGAACATGATCTGATTGACCGTGAACTGGAGCTGCTCCTTCTCGACCCGCGGCGTCACGTTGATCTTGACGGTCGCGCTGCCTCCCGACTGCGGAGAGACCATGAACAGCTCGACGCCCGACGGATCGACGGCGATCTGCGCCGAGCTGACCGGGAACGGCAGCAGGTTGGGATTGGCCGCGACGGCCTCTTTGACGAACGTGGTCAGCTGTTCCTCGGAAAACCTGATGGTCATGATGCCGGTCTGCTGGTCGTACTGGTTGGCGGCGATGACCGATTTGAGGATGGCGGTGGAATTCGATCCGACCAGCGGCACGACCTGCCGCTCCGGCTGGCTCGGCTGATACAGCCATTTTGACAACAGCGGCACGTGGATGAAGCCCGACTTGGCGGCGATCGACGCGCCCCAGACCAGCGGCACGCCGATGATGATCAGCGCGGCCAAAAGACAGCCGCCGCAGCCGGCGAGCTTCTTGCGTCCGGCGTCGCGTTCGATCTCAGACACGACTTCCTTTTTCAGGGCTTCCCGGTCGGCGGCATTGCCTGATTCGGTCCTGGTCATAGAAACAAAACCGGTCGCCGCGGGCGCGGGCCCGGTGACCGGACCCGGCGGACGGCGAGGCCGGAGCGCTGATCATTCGGTCAGCCAGGGATTCTGGCTGATGACGGCGTGAGTATTGTCGAAAACCGACTGCTGGTCGGCGACGGAGCCGGACAGAGCCCGGCGCCACTGGTCGAGCAGCAGGACGAACGACAGGTGCGCCTCCTTTTCCTCCTTGGGCACCTTCAGGCGCAGCAAAAGCTCCTGGGTCTTTTGGACGAGATCGACCATCACCGGATCGGGCGAGGCCAGGTCGGGGCCGGTCATTTTAGACGCCTGCGTCAGGAAAGGCGACAGGATCTGCTCGGCCGAAGACCGGTATTCGTCGACCGTGGGCGGCGGAGCGACGGGGGCCGAGGCGTTGGTCCCCGACCCGAGACCCGACAGGTCCATGTTGGCCAGTCCGTAGATCAGGCCGACCAGGACGACCGCGAAAAAAACTCCCAGAACGGTCAGTTGATTAACCCAAGGATTGCGATGTTTTTTCATAAGCTTGCCGTAAATATACCAATTCACGGCGGACCGGTCAAAAATCCGGACCCGGCCCCCGGCCGCGGGTCCGGACTCGGCCCGAACGGCCCTTTCTGCCGCAGTTTAAAACAAAAAACCCGACCTGAGCCGGGTCTGCCTGTCGGGCTAACGGTCCAATTTCTGGGACGCCGGGACGATCTTGAATTCGTGATCCGGCCTGATGACGGCCCCGGACCCCGGCGCGACCATCGGTTTCCGGGCCTGCTCCAGCTGATCGCGGACGCCCTGCGCCATCTCATGGGCCTTCTCGAACAACTCCCGGGCGTCGTCATACCGGCCGGAGCGCAGCCGGTCGCGGCCGCCGCTCAGTTCGTTCTCGGCGTCGTTCATGATCCCCTCCAGCCGCTCGGCGGTGTCGTCCTCCAGCGCTTCGCGGTCTTCATTGAGGAACCCCTTGACCGCGTTCATCTTGCGCTCGGCGGCCGTCTGGTCGCGCTGGGCGGCGATCGCCGCCTCCGGCGCCCCGCCGACGGACGCGGCCGGCCGGCGCAATGAGGCG
>JBAIWZ010000108.1:0-1896 GCA_037916955.1 Acutalibacteraceae bacterium
AGCGCGGTCGCGGCCGGGTGGCCGTCGGGCAGCGACAGCGCGTAGCCCGCCGCGACAGTGTGGCCGGCCTCAACGTCCACGGGACGGGAGATTGACGCCACCACCGTGCCGTTGCCGGGGTTCCAGTCGTCGGGGAACCGCGGCTGGCCGTGCCCCCCGTCATCCCCGTCGTCCTTCCCCCACCACCAGGTCCAGCGCGCGAAGTCGAGGTTCGGATACGGATTGACCTCGACGTCGGTGTTGGCGCTGCCGTCGCCGAGCAGGAACTTGCCGACGAAGGCCGCGATGGCCGGGGACTCGGCCGGCAGGGTGCCGCAGTGCGCGTGGCCGCCGTCGATGTAGAAGCCGAACCGGTCGCCGATGCCGAACGTGTTGTAGATCCGCTGCGTCGCGCGGGCGGAGACGTAGTTGGACCGGTTGGACAGCCAGTAGAAGTCGGTGTTGCCGGTCTCGAGCAGGGCCCGGGGCGCGACCATCGCCATCAACTCGTGGTGGTCGTCCGGGATCTTGTAGGACGCGTCCTCGGCGAACTGGTGCATCTGGCCGGCGAACCAGTCGTAGCTGGTGTCGTGGATGTCCTCGACCGAGCCGTCCGCCTCGATCTCGTGCGAGACCCGCCAGGAGGGCGCGCCGCCGCCGCCGCTCTCCTGGGCGATCGTCAGGGCGATCCGCTCGTCGAAGGCGCCGGCGAAGAGGGCCATCTTGCCGGCGAAGGAGCAGCCGGTCACGGCGAGGTGGCGCAGGTCGATCGGCAGCGGATTGACGGCTTGGCGGACGGCGATCTCCATGCCGTCGATGAGCCGGTTCACGCCCCAGGTCCATGCGGCGTAGACCCCGGAATTGCTGGTGCCGGAGCCGACCAGGCCGGCCATCAGCTCGGGGTAGAGCTGGTAGAACGGATCCGCGGAATGGTCCGCTTCGCCGAACGTGAGGCCGGCCAGCTGGGTGCTGACGAAGCCGACCGTGGCGATCGGCAGGCCGGTGAAGACGCCGGCCGGGAGGCTGCCGTAGTCAGGGGGCGTCGGCGGAGGAAAGTGGAAGGTCGTGGTCCCAAACACGAAGGAGTCGATCTCCATCGGGATGAGCGCGGGGAACGGGCCGCTGCCCATCCCCTGGGGAATGAAGACGCCGGACGTCAGCGTCAGCGATTTCCCGTTCGACTTCCGCGTGACCACCACGGTCAGCGAGCCGATGTTCGATCCCGCGGCCGGCGGGGTGTACGTCGCGGTGATGGTGCAATCCGAGCCGGGGGGCACCGGACCGATCTCGTACTTTTCAATCGAGGCCATGATCTCGTTGCGCCGGCGCTCCCAGCTGAAGAACGAGGCGTCGCGCCCGCCGTCGACGAAGCGGAACGGATCGGGCAGGGGACGGATGATCTGGAGGTGGCCGAAGTCCGGGAAGACCGGCGCCGGGAAAAACCAGCCCGTGTTCTGGACACGGTAGACCAAGGGGGTCCGCCAATCGGCGGAGGTATTCTCCTGGGCGAACGCTCCGGCCGGCAGCAACAGCAGCAGGAGCGCCAGTCGGAATCCGCCGACGCGGTGCGGGAACGAGGTGGGTTTCATATCCGGTTCATTTCTGATTCACGGTTGCGGGTCGCGGCCGCTGGAGCGGAGAATCTAGTCCCGGCCGGGCCCGGACGCAAAAGCCGGATCCGGATTGGGGCGGCCGGGCGGCGGGCCCGGCGCGGACCGGCAACCCCCTTGCATTCCCCGCCGGGCGGCGGCCCGGGCGCCGCGGCCGGTCGTCGTATCGGATGGGCTGTGACACGGTGGGCCGCGCAGGCCGGCGGCTTGCCGGAGCGGCGGACCCGCGTACGGTGAGGCGCCATGAAACGATACCTGCGCATCTCCCGCGCCCGCTTCCGGCCGGACCGGGCGGACGCCGTCGCCA
>JBAIWZ010000109.1:0-3199 GCA_037916955.1 Acutalibacteraceae bacterium
TCTTCGCCGAGGAGATCTTCGGTCCGTCCAAGGACTGGGAGTGCTACTGCGGCAAATACAAGAAGGTCCGCTACAAGGGCATCATCTGCGACAAGTGCGGCGTCGAGGTCACCCACTCGCTGGTCCGGCGCGAGCGCATGGGCCACATCGAGCTGGCTTCGCCGGTCTCGCACATCTGGTTCCTGCGCGGCGTCCCGTCGAAGATCGGCCTGACGCTCGACCTGTCCGTCCAGAACCTGGAGAAGGTCATCTATTTCGCCAATTTCATCGTCACCGAGGTCCGCGAGGACGTGAAGGCCGAGACGATGGAGCAGGTCAAGGCCGAATACAAGGCCAAGAAGAAGCAGATCGAGGGCGACTACAAGCGCCAGGTCGAACAGCTGTCCGCCAACGCCAAGGACGAGGCCGACAAGGAAAAGGCCATCGGCCAGGCGTTCGAGGCCAAGGCGAAGAAGCTCAAGGACCTGGACGAGGACTATCGGACCGTCGAGCGCGAGCTCAAGGAACTGAAGCCTCTGAAGATCATCTCCGAGAGCACTTACCAGGAGTGGTCGCTCAAGTACGGCCACATCTTCGAGGCCGGCATCGGCGCCGAGGCCGTCCGTTACCTGCTCGACAAGATCAAGCTCGAACCCGCCATCACCGAGATGGACGCTTCCATCGCCGACGAGCCGCTGGGCGCCAAGTACGACAAGCTGGTCCGCCGCGTCAAGCTGCTCCGGTCGCTCATGCTGAACGGCATCCGGCCCGAGTGGATGATCCTGACCACCGTCCCGGTCATCCCGCCGGACCTGCGCCCGATGGTCCCGCTCGACGGCGGCCGGTTCGCGGCCTCCGACCTGAACGACCTCTACCGCCGCGTCATCAACCGCAACAACCGCCTGAAGAAGCTGATCGAGCTGAACGCCCCGGAGGTCATCACCCGCAACGAGAAGCGCATGCTCCAGGAGGCGGTCGACGCGCTCATCGACAACAGCGCCCGCCAGTCCAAGACCGTGCTGGCCACCACCGGCAAGAAGCGCCAGCTCAAATCGCTGGCCGACATCCTCAAAGGCAAGCAGGGCCGTTTCCGCCAGAACCTGCTCGGCAAGCGCATCGACTACTCCGGCCGCTCGGTCATCGTCGTCGGCCCGTCGCTGCACCTCAACCAGTGCGGCCTGTCGAAGCGCATGGCCCTCGAGCTCTTCAAGCCGTTCGTCATTTCCAAACTGATCGAGCGCGGCTTCGTGCACAACATCCGCAGCGCCAACCGCTTCATCGAGGCCGACCACAGCGAGGTCTGGGACATCCTCGAAGAGGTGACCAAGGACGCGCTGGTCATGCTGAACCGCGCCCCGACCCTGCACCGCCTCGGCATCCAGGCCTTCCATCCGAAGCTGATCGAGGGCAAGGCCATCCAGATCCACCCGATGGTCTGTCCGTCGTTCAACGCCGACTTCGACGGCGACCAGATGGCCGTCCACGTGCCGCTGACCGAGGAAGCCAAGGAGGAGGTCCGGACCCGCATGGTCTCGACCCAGAACCTGCTGAAGCCCGCCACCGGCGCTCCGATCATGCGCCCGGACAAGGACGTGGCCTGGGGCATCTACTACATGACGATGATCATCCCGCCGCAGGAGGGACGGCAGAAGCCGCTGGCCTTCGGCGACCCGAAGGAAGCCGTGCTGGCCTACCGCCTGAAGAAGATCGAACTGCGCGAGCGGATCCTGGTCCGCCTCACCCCGGGTTCCAAGACCACCGAGACCAACATCGGCCGCATCTTCCTGAACCGGACGCTCCCGGAGGGCTGGCCCTACGTCAACGAGCAGCTAGACGCCAAGAAGCTGACCGAGATGGTCCGCAAGTGCCTGGAGAACTACGGCCGCGAGCGCACCACCGAACTGCTGGACGCGCTCAAGGAGCTCGGTTTCCACTACATCACCAAATCGGGTTATTCCTGGGGCATGGCCGACCTGCCGTTCATCGATGAGAAGAAGACGCTGATCGCCGAGGGCGACAAGCGCATCGAGGAGATCGAGGAACAGTACAACGAAGGCCTGCTGACCCAGTCCGAGCGCCACTCGAAGATCGTCGACGTCTGGACCGAGATCAAGGACCGCGTCACCAAGCTGTCCAAGGAAAAGCTGCCCAAGCAGGGCTCGGTCGCTTCCATGATCGACTCCGGCGCCCGCGGCAGCTGGGGCCAGCTGACCCAGATCATCGGCATGAAAGGCCTGGTGTCCAACCCGGCCGGCGACATCATCGAGCTGCCGGTCAAGGCCAACTTCAAGGACGGCTTCGACACCCTGGAATACTTCATCTCGACCCACGGCGCCCGCAAAGGCTTGTCCGATACCGCCCTCCGCACCGCCAACGCCGGCTACCTGACCCGCCGCCTGGTCGACGTCGCCCAGGACGTGGTCATCAAGATCGACGACTGCGGCGACACCGAGGGCATCCTGATCACCGCCAAGGAGAGCGACGAGATGAACGAGAAGGTCACCGCCCGCATCCTCGGCCGCTACCTGCTTTCCGACATCAAGGACGCCAAGGGCAAAGCCCTGGTCAAGAGCGGCGAGCTGGTCACCGAAAAGACGCTGGCCCTCATCGGCGACATGCCCATCGAGGAGGTCAAGGTCCGTTCCGTGCTGGCCTGCAAACTGCCGAAGGGCGTCTGCCGCAAGTGCTACGGCTGGGACCTGGCCTATAACCGCGAAGTGGACATCGGCACCGCTACCGGCATCATCGCCGCCCAGTCCATCGGCGAGCCCGGCACGCAGCTGACCATGCGCACCTTCCACACCGGCGGCGTGGCCGGCTCCGACATCACCCAGGGCCTCCCGCGCGTCGAGGAACTCTTCGAGGCCCGGCCGCCGAAGCGCCGCGCCTTCATGAGCGACGTCGCCGGCAAGTGCACCGTGGAAGAGATCGACCGCCGCATGATCGAAGGGCCGGAGGGCCAGAAGCTCCTGGCGCCTTACGTCGGCCACAAGATCGTCCGCGTCGCCTACGTCGAGGAGGACGGCGAGACCTACAAGTACGGCCCGAACGACACGGTCAAGGTCAAGGAAGGCAAGAAGATCGAGGCCGGCGAGACGATCATCGTCAAAGCCGACGGCCGCGAGATCCCCGCCAAGCAGGGCGGCAGCGCCAAGCTGGAGAAACGGATCGTCAAGGTCCTGCGCCAGATGGACAAGGTCAAGGAATACATCATCCCGCC
>JBAIWZ010000110.1:0-3650 GCA_037916955.1 Acutalibacteraceae bacterium
ATCGGTTTGCCCAAGAACCAATCCAGCGAAAACCGTCCGCGTGAGAAGAAAAACAGAAAACCCGCGATGCCGCCCAAATGGACCAACGGCAAGGCGTCCCATCCGCCAGTCAGGATGGCGGTAATAAGTAGAGCGAACAAACCGGCCGCTCCGGCGCCCGTGTAGAGACCGAGGCCGAGCAGGATGCCGATCAGGGCTTCCAGCAAGCGGAGAATGAGGCCGAACAGGCCGTACGCCGAAAGCGGCGGCACGGCCGATGACAGGAGATGACCGCTCGCCGCCGCGGCTAGGACCGAAAGGCCCACCGTCACGGAGACGACCGGCGAGACGGCGTCGCGGACCGGCTTGATCTTCTTTTCCCAACGCGAGTAGAACTGCGAACGCTCAAACCGACGGTCGACGAAAAAAGCCGGAACGGCCAGGACGACGAAGAGGCCGGCGGCGATGAGGGCTTCCGGCACCAGAAAAGGCCGGAGAAATTCGGAATATGTCATATACCCGATAAATATAGCACGGCTGCGCCCGCGCCTTCACTCCCGTTCGCGATCGGGCCGCGGCTTAAGCGGCACGAAGGCGTCGCTTCAGTCTGGGCCAAAGCAGCCATAGTAAGAGAAGTAACGCCGTACCTCCGGACAACGAAGAGGAAAAATCCGCCAGCCGATCGGGCCCATACGCCAAGTGACGTTCGCCGTCGCCAGTCACCAACATGAAGGCTGGCGACACTGGCCAGACGGCGGAATTGGAATCACCGGTCGTCCGCCAGTACGACGCGTAGCCCAAGTCCAAAAGTACCGGACCGCCGGACGAAAACGACAAGCCGCGTTCCCCTTGCCACGCGAGTTCCACGGGTCCGTTCTCCGGACGGAAGTACTGATCCTTGAGCGAGGCGACGGCGTCCTGCAGTTCCGGCCAGCCGGCCGGCCAGGCATCAAGCCACTCGGTATTGGTCAGCGGGATGCGGGCGGGCGCGGGCAAATAGACGTCCTCCGGCGCGGCGTCGGCCGGACGGGTCCGCCCCAAGACGACAAGCGGGTGGCCTAAGGTACTGAGCGTCCGCAAATCACCGGCCCGCGCTTCGCCGGCGCTCACGATCACGTACGAGTATTCCTCCGGCCGCAATTTCTGCAGGGCCGACAAGTCGCGGGCGCCGTCGATCACCGGAAAATCGAAGGAGCGCTCCCCCGCGAACAGGACCATCGCCAGGTCGCGGAAGGGCAGGCGCCCGTCCAAATCCAAGTAGACCGCGGGCAAGTACGGCACCGTGCGGGCGAGGGGCGCGGCCCGGTCCAGCCGGAAGACGCGGAAGTGATCGGTGCCGCCGACTTCGCTGACGCCCGATGCGCGACGCAATTCGTCGATGAATGCCGGCGTGTAGGCGATGACGTGCGAGACGCCGAAGAAGCGCAGGCGGTCGAGGTGGACCTCTTCCGGTTGGTGGATGAAGGGCGCGAGCCAGCGGATGCGGATGTCGCCGTGGCCGCGGCTGGCGCCTTGCGTCGCCGCCTCCACGGTGGGCATGACGAACGGGGTCAGGGGCGAGGACTCGACGTACAGCCCGCCCAAGGCCCGTTGACCGTTCTCGAGCGGCAGGGCGTCATCGAAATACAGGTAGGAACCGAGGTAGGCCAACGCGTCCGCGGTCGGCATCTGGGCGAAGACCGTCCTGACGTCCGGCTGCCGCTTCATCAGATCGACGATCTGGCGCCCTTCAGCGTCATACGGGAATTCGCTCCACGTCCATGGCGTCGGCTGCCGCGCGTCCGGATCGCTCCAGCTGAACTCCGTCTTGTAATCGAACATCACGACGTACATGGCGGCCACGAAGACCACGCCGACCGCCAGATATGCCCGGCGGCGGAAAACCGCGTCCGCCCATTTTTCGTCGACGAAGCGGCAGGCGTCGGCCGCGGCGGCGATCAGCAGGAAATAGATGAACGGGAAGAGCCGCTCGTAGTGCATCGTGAAGGTCGGGAAAAGCCAGGAGACGACCAGGCGGCCGTAGAACAGGGCGCCCAGGAGCGCGAGGGCGGCCAACAGGTCGGCGCGCTTGCGGACGGCCAGGGTCCACAGGCCGGCCAGGGCGGCCGCCATGAGCAGGATCGCCGCCACGCCGAGGTACGGGATGCGCGCCGGAAAAAACAGGAGCAAGGAATGCGTCTTCAGCTCGGCCAGGCCACGAACTTCCGTCGCCGTGACGAAATTACCGGCCGCGAACGGCACAAGCCACCAGGCGGACCGCGCCAGGCCGACGCCGTAGGCGACCGCCGCGCGCAGGACGAATCCCCCTTCACGCCAGTGGGCCAGGGCGTAGGCGCCGAAGATCAGCGTGCCGATGATCAGGCTGACGGTATGACCCGCTGCCAGACCGAAAACGGTCACGGCCAAAAGGACGAAAAGCGCACGAGATTTCTGCTTCTGCCGCAAACGCTCGGCCAGGGCCAAGGCGACAAAAACCAACACGACGCCCAGCGCCCCCGGGAACAGTCCGACCCAGAGCACCGAACCGGCGCCGATGCCCAGCGCGGCGTAGAACTTAGGATAGAAAACGAAGGCCGGTGACAGGGCCAGGGCCCAGAGGGCGGCGCGCCGGCCGAGGAAGGTGCGAGCGAAGTACCAGATGGCGACAGGCAGAAGGCAGACGGTCAAGAACACGACCAAGCGGAAGAAAAGCGCGGCGGATACCACTTTGGCGATCAGCAACCAGAGGCCGGCCATGATGATGAACAAGAGCGGCGCGTAGTATTGGAACAGCGCGATGCCGCCGAGCCAGTCGGTCAGGTAGCCGGTGACATGCCCGTGCGGCAGGTAGTCGCGGGCCATCTTGAGGAAAGCGAAGTAATGCCCGGGCAAGTCCCAGCCGGGCGGCGACTCGTCGACCAGGAAGCCGCCCAGGCGCGCCAAGATGACGGCGAAAACCGCGGCGAACAAGGACGCTTCCGGCCACCACTGCCGAACCGACGCCTTTCCCGTCTTCGGTTCCTTGTCGCCGCGTTTCTTCATAGCCAGTACATGTTATCGCTTCCGGACCAAAGGAAAAGGCGCGACTGGCGCCCCCGATGACCGCCCGGGTCACCTGTCGAACACTTGCGCCGTGAACGCGTAAAATTCCGTCCTCGGGTCCTGCCAGCAGTCGGCTGGCAGGCCGGCTTTCTCGGCGCACAGCTCGCTTAGGAACTGATTCTTGTCCCAACCGCTTTCCGTGGCGACCTGCGGCAAGAAAACCCCGGAATGCTGACCTTGAATCAGGTAGACGCCATCGCGGCCCAAAACTATGTCCGCCGGTCCGTTCACCCTGGCGAGCGGCGACAAGACGGAAATTTCGACCTGGACGGCAGGCCATTCGTCCTGTCGCAAGGGCGAAAAGCGCTGGTCCTCGAAGGCCGCCGACAAGGTCATGTCCTTGATGGACTCGGCGAGCGGCTTATCCGGAGCGAAGACTCCGATGCACCCGCGTAATTCGCCGTTCTCATACAGGGTCACGAACACCCCCCGCTTTTCGGCCAGCGCGGTCGAGCGCGACGAGGGCCGATAATCCTGGCCTTGGAAATACGCGTCGAGAGTCGAACGGGCGATGCCTAGCGCCTCCTCACGCGCGGCGGCGTCCAGCGTACCCGGCGCCTCCGGCAGCGGCCCCGTGAACGCCAACGCGC
>JBAIWZ010000111.1:0-4359 GCA_037916955.1 Acutalibacteraceae bacterium
ACAAAAAAGGACGGCCTCTGGCGCGGCCGTCCTTTTGAATGTCGCGGGACTTTTACTTCTTGCCCTTCAGGGAATCCTTCAGAGCTTTGCCGGCCTTGAACTTCGGAACGACCACCGGCGGGATCTGGATCTTCTGGGAAGGATTCTGCGGGTTGACGCCCGTGCGGCCGGCGCGCTGCTTCGCGGAGAAGCTGCCGAAGCCGGCGATGGTGACCTCGCCGCCGGCCTTCAGGGTCTCGGTGACGACGTCAGTGAAATACTCGATCGTCTCTTCGGCCTGCTTCTTGGAGATGCCGACCTTCTCGGCGATCTTGGAAACGAGTTCCGCTTTGTTCATATTCGGGCGAACAATAATGATTAATGAATTTCGATTATTTGCTGGAAGTGCTCGATAGCCGCGGCCTTGCCCGAAGCAGCGGTTATGATGACGGCATTGACCACGGCGTCTCCTTCCTCGGGGACTTCGATCGGGGAAGGCAGCTGGGTCAAAAAATGCCTGATAATGGGCTCCTTGGCGACTCCGATGACGCTGTCTCGCGCGCCGCACATACCCGCGTCGGTGATGTAAGCGGTACCGCCGGGAAGGGTCCGCTCGTCCCGCGTGGGGACATGGGTATGGGTGCCCCAGATAGCCGTAGCCCGACCGTCGGCGTACCACGCTAGAGCCATCTTTTCCGAGGTGGCCTCGGCGTGGAAGTCGACTAGCACGAAATCGGGTCTCTTAGGGGCGTGCTCCGCGATCAACGCATCGAAAGTACGGAAAGGATCATCACATTCGACTCGACCGAACACTCGGCCCAACAAGTTTAGCACAAGGACGTTTTTCGTGCCAATAGTGAGGAATTTGGCACCGGTGCCGGGTACGCCGGGGGGATAATTGGCCGGCCGGATAAGGCGGTCGGCCAGCTTGGCGTCGGCCAGCACGTCATAGACCTCGTTCCGGTCCCAGACATGGTTGCCGGAAGTGAAAACGTCCACCCCGGCCTCGACCATTTCATTGATAACGTCGGGCGTGACGCCTTTGCCGTGGGCCAGATTCTCGGCGTTGGCGATGATCAGGTCCGGCGAGTGGCGCGCCTTAAGCCCGGGAAGCGCCTGTTTGACGGCTTCCCGGCCGATCCGACCCATGATGTCGCCGAAGACGAGGATCTTCACAGTCTCCGCCCGCTTTCGCTATTGAGAAACGAGGCGCTTAGCGCCTCAAGGAGGCATCCAAGTTTGACCTTGTTGCGGATCCGGACATCTCGCGGAAAGTATTCCGCCCGGCGTCAGGCACCGCGATTCCTATTACGCCTCTAGCGGGCGTATTCCACCACCCGCGTCTCGCGGATGACGGTGATCTTGACCTCGCCCGGGTACTTAAGTTCGGACTCGATCTTTTGGGCGATGTCCTTGGCCAGACGGAAGGCGCCGAAGTCGTCGATCTGCTTCGGCTCGACGAAGACGCGGACCTCGCGGCCGGCCTGGATGGCGTAGGCTTTCTCGATGCCGGGGAAGCTCATCGCCGTCTTCTCCAGCTCCTCGAGGCGCTGGACGTACATTTCGTAGGTCTCCTTGCGGGCGCCGGGCCGGGCGCCGGAGATGGCGTCCGCGGTCTTGACGATGACGCCTTCGAGCGTGGTCGGCTTGTCCTCGTGATGGCCGAGCGACTGGTAGCAGATCTCCTCGGGCAGGCCGAACTTCTTCATGATGTTGTAGCCGATCTCCGGGTGGGCGCCCTGGACGTCGTGGTCCACGGCCTTGCCGATGTCGTGAAGCAGGCCGCCGCGCTTGCAGATGGTGACGTCGGCCTTGAGTTCCTGGGCCAGCATGCCGGCGATCGTCGCCACCTCGATCGAGTGGCGCAGGACGTTCTGGCCGTAGCTCGTCCGGTACTTCAGGCGGCCGAGGATCTGGATCAGCTTGGGGTCGAAGGCGGTCAGCGGGACGCCGACCTCGTAGAGGGCGTCCTCGCCGGCCTTCTTGATGTCCAAGGCCAGGTCCTTCTTGGCGTTCTCGACGGCCTCCTCGATCTTGGCCGGCTGGATGCGGCCGTCCTGGATCAGCTTTTCGAGCGCGATCTTGGCGACCTGGCGGCGGATCGGGGAGAAGCCGGAGACGGTGATCGCTTCCGGCGTGTCGTCGACGATGATCTCTGTGCCGGTCAGCTGTTCGATGGCCTTGATGTTGCGGCCCTCCTTGCCGATGATCCGGCCCTTCATCTCGTCGTTGGGCAGATGCACCGAGGACGTCGTCGTCTCGACGGCGTGCGAGGCGGCGTTCCTCTGGATCACGTTGGACAGGATGTTGTTGGCTTTCTTTTCCAGCTCGTCGGATTGGACGCGCTCCAGCTTGCGGAGCCGGTTGGTGAATTCGTCCTGGATCAGCTCCTCGACCTCCTTCATCAGGATGTCCTTGGCCTCCTCCTTGGTCAGGCCGGCGACCGACTCGAGCTTCTTGACCTGGTCCTCCTTGAGTTTCTCGACCTCGGCCCGGGTCTTCTCGATCTTTTCGCTCTTTTCGATCATCTGCTCCTGCTTGTGCTGGAGGTCCTTGATCCGGGTCTGGAAATCGATCTCGTGCGTTTCCAGCTTTTTCTGGATGATGCGGAGCTCCTTGCGGCGGTTCTCGTCGTCCCGCTTGGATTCCTCCGCCATCCGCAGGGCCTTTTCCTTGGCCTCGATCAGGACCTTCTGGCCCCTGGTTTCGGCGTCCTTGAGCAGCCGCTCGGCGTTAGCTTCGGCCGAGTCCACCTTCTTTTGGGCGATGCGCTGGCGGATGACGTAGCCGAGCGCGACGCCCGCTCCGCCGCCCAGGAGGACGGCCAGGACGATGTAAAGCGTAAGCATAAAAAACCTCGTGAACCCGCGAGGTCGTCTTCGAGACTATGCTTTGGCCCGCCGCGCGGCGGGATCAGTTGACGCGTTTGCCTTCTGAGGGATCCGAACCCAATGACGCATCCTGGCCGGACGCGTTTTCAGGTTTGCAGGCCTTGGGAAAATATTCCTTAAGCACCGCGCTGATCCATTCCTGGTCGTTTTCGGGCGAACGCTGCATATTCTCAATGGTTGCCGGCTTTTCGGTCAGCCGATCTGACCTCGTATCCGTTCTCCGGCCACCTTTTCGGACGAACTCTTCGGGTGGATTGGTAATTTAATAATCGCATTTAGAGGTTAGCATCGGCGGGGGTCTTTTGGCAAGGCGGAGGAAGCCAATTCGGGGAGCGCGGGAGTGCCGGAGCAATAAGAAATACCCCAGGTTCTCCTCGGGGCATTTTTTATCGTCTCATTACCGGTTTGTTAGCCGTTCTCAGGTATGCTAAATTTTTAAATATGAGTAATAAATCTAAAGTAGGTATCGCGATCATCTCGGGAACGGCGGCTGGCGTCGTGATCGGAATTTTTGCTCCGCACCAAATGGGCGCGTGGGTTGGCATGGGGATAGCAATAGGTGCGGCAGTTGGGTTGGCAATAACCAGAGGGAAAATCAAATAAATTCGCGGACAAACCCCCTCACTCGCGCCAGATCTTCTCAAGAATACCTCGGACAGGTACGAACGTCGTTCGTGGGTCGAGGTGTTTTTATTTTTAACCGATCCAAAGTTTTGAACGCGTCATACAGAGGGAGCTGGCCTTCTTTCGCACTCGTCTTCGGCACTCCGGAACCCCGGCACTTCAGCGCGTATAAAAAACGCTCCCGGAGTTCCGGGAGCGGGGCGCCGACCGGGGGTCAGCGCATCAGGGTGTCGACCGCGTAGCCGGCGATCACGTGGATCAGGCCGCAGGCCAGGCCGAAGCCGCCGACGACCGCGGCCAGGTAGGCCAGGCCGGTGGCGGGCAGGTGCCGGCGCCCGTCCTCGGCGTCGAGCAGCGAGCCGCCGCGGAGCCGCTTGTCCAGCAGGACGTAGGCGAGTCCGACGAGGAAGATGATCAGCCAGGTCGCCCAGGTGTCGGTAAAGTACTGCATGGCGCCTCCTATCGTTGCCGGGGTCGTTTCAGCAACCGGGCACTTTGCCATACGCGGCCGCGGCTGTCAACCGTTCCGGCGGCCGCGGTCCGTTTGGCGGGGAACCCGTCTGCCGGCGGAAGGAACGACCCGAAGATCGGGTATAAGCCGGCCCGGGGAGTCCTTTCGGGGATGCAAAAAACGCCGGTTTCGACCGCGTTTTTCTTCTCGTGCCGCTATCCGGCCAGCAGCGCCAGCCGCCAGTTGTCGGCCGTCAGCTCGTCCAGTTTTTTGGCCGCCTCGACCGAATATCCGCCGATGGCCGTGCGGCGCAGGATTTCCAGATATGCGCCGGCCCCGAGCCGGGCGCCGATGTCATGCGCCAGAGTGCGGACGTAGGTGCCGGAGGAACAGCGGACGCGGAAGGCCGCCCGG
>JBAIWZ010000112.1:0-5337 GCA_037916955.1 Acutalibacteraceae bacterium
GGAAATCACAAGATCGATCCGAAGACCCAATCCAAGAAATGGGCCGATTTTGATTACGCCGGCTCCAGCCCCGAGGTCCTCTTTGCGAAGTTCCGGACCTCCGAGTCCGGCCTGAGCGAGGGCGAGGCCCAGCGCCGTCTCAAGGAGTTCGGGACCAACGAGCCGGTCAAGAAGAAGCGGCGGGGTCCGCTGGTCCAGCTGGCGACGAAATTCCTGAATCCGCTGATCATCGTGCTGATGATCGTCGGTTTTTTCACGTCGATCGTCGGCGAGCTGGCCAGCGCGGGCGTCATCCTGGCGATGATCCTGCTCAGCGTCACCATCGCCTTCGTCCAGGAGTACCGCTCCGGCCGCGAGGCGGAAAAGCTGGCCGAGATGGTCCGGACCACGGCGACGGTGTTGCGCGGCGGCAAGCACAAGGAGATCAGCATCAAGAAGCTCGTGCCCGGCGACGTCATCAGCCTGGCGGCCGGCGACCTGGTGCCGGCCGACGTCCGGGTGCTCGCCTGCAAGGACCTTTACGTCAACCAGTCGGCCCTGACCGGCGAGTCGTTCCCGGTCGATAAGTGCGGCGCCCAGGTCCGGACCGACGTCGAGCAGATCTGGGCGAGCGATATCGCGCTCATGGGCACGAGCGTCGTGAGCGGCGCGGCCACCGCCCTGATCATCAAGACCGGCGCCAACACCCAGTTCGGCGCCGTCGCCCAGGAACTCGTCGCCGTCCGGCCGCCGACCAGCTTCGACCGGGGCATCCGCGATTTCAGCTGGCTGATGATCCGCTCGACCATGATCATGGTGCTGGTCATCTTCGCGATCAACGCCTTGTTCCGCGGCACCCTGATCGAGGCCTTCCTGTTCTCGCTGGCCGTGGCCGTCGGCCTGACGCCGGAAATGCTGCCGACCATCGTGGCCGTCAATCTGACCAAGGGCGCCTCGGAGCTCGCCAAGAAGAAGGTCATCGTCAAGCACCTGAACTCGATCCAGAATTTCGGGGCGATGGACATCCTCTGCACCGACAAGACGGGCACGCTCACCCTCGACCAGGTGGTGCTGATCCGCCACTGCGACGTGACCGGCGGCGAGGACGAGACGGTGCTGCTGCACGCCTACCTGAACAGTTTCTACGAGACCGGCCTGAAGAACCTGATGGATCGGGCGGTCATCGCCCACCACAAGCTGGCCATCCGCCGCTACACCAAGATCGACGAGATCCCCTTCGATTTCGAACGCCGGATCATGTCGGTCGCGGTCGATTACGACGGCGGGCACCGGCTCATCGCCAAGGGCGCGCCGGAGGAGATCTTCCGCCGCTGCGACCGGTACGAGCTCGGCGGCCAGGTCCAGCCCATCGATTCGCTGCACCTGCCCGGCCTCCAGGCCCAGGTCGACAAGCTGAACGGCGAGGGTTTCCGGGTCCTGGCCGTGGCCTACAAGGACACGCCGGCGGACAAGAAGGTCTTCTCCAAGGATGACGAGCACGGCCTGGTGCTGAAGGGCTACGTCGCCTTCCTCGACCCGCCCAAGCCGTCGGCCCGCCGCGCCATCGAGGCGCTTCAGGGTCTCGGCGTCCGTATCAAGGTCATCACCGGCGACAACGCCATCGTCACGGCCCAGATCTGTTCCGAGGTCGGGCTCGGCGGACCCAAGCCGGTGACCGGCGAGATGATCGAGGCGATGGACGACGCGACCCTGGCGGAGACGGCGGAACGGGAAAGCGTTTTCGCCCGGATGTCCCCGATCCAGAAGGAAAGGGTCATCCGCGCCCTGCAGAAGAAGGGCCACGTGGTCGGTTTTCTCGGCGACGGCATCAACGACGCCGCCTCCCTGAAGGTCGCGGACGTCGGCATCTCGGTCAACAACGCCGTGGACATCGCCAAGGAATCGGCGGAGCTGATCCTGCTCGAGAAGGACCTGAACGTGCTGCGCGACGGGGTCATCGGCGGCCGCCGGATCTTCGCCAACATCGTCAAATACGTGCGCATGGGCGCGAGCTCCAACTTCGGCAACATGGTCAGCATGACCGGCGCCAGCCTGTTCCTGCCGTTCGTGCCGATGGCGCCGATGCAGGTCCTGCTCAACAATTTCCTGTACGACCTGTCGCAGGTCACGATCCCGACCGATAACGTCGATCCGGAATACCTGACCACGCCCAAGCCCTGGAACGTCAAGGCGATCAAGCGCTTCATGGTCATGATCGGTCCGGTCAGTTCGGTCTTCGATTTCCTGACCTTCGGCATCGGCCTTTACATATTCCACGCGCCCGTCGACCTGTTCCGCACCTTCTGGTTCATCGAATCGCTCTGGACGCAGACCCTCGTCATCCACGTCATCCGGACGGCGAAGAAGCCGATCGTCCAGAGCGGCGCCAGCCTGCCCCTGCGGCTGACCTCCCTGCTGATCATCAGCCTCGGCGTGATCATCCCGCTGACGCCGCTGGCCGGGCCGCTGGGCTTCATCCGGCCGCCGCTCCTCTGGTACCCCGTGCTGATCGGCCTGGTGGCGCTTTACCTGGTCGTGACCCAGGTCTTCAAGGAGTGGTTCATCAAGAAGTACGGCTACGATTGATGACCGCCTGACCCTATGTTCCGCCTGATCGGTTCAGCGTTGAGATCGGCCGGCCGGGCCGTGGCGCGCGACCCGGAAGTCAAGAAGTTCGCCGAGCGCCACCGCCGTCTCGTCCAGTTCATCAGGCACCGCCTGACCGCGGACGAGCGTTTCGGCCTGTACCTGACGGTCGGCTTGCTGCTGGCCGGCTTTTTCGTCTACCTGTTCTTCGGCGTGGTCGAGGACTTCGTCGGCCAGAAGCCGCTGATCCAGTCCGACCTGAACATCATCAACCTGCTGCAGACCCTCCGCAGCCCGGCCTTCACCGCGGCGATGTTCTTCGTGACCTATCTGGGCCAGTGGCAGGTGATCCTGGCCGGCGCGCTCTGCGTCGGCGTCGTGCTGGCGGCTCGCGACCGGCGCCACGACCTGGCGGCACTGGGCATCACGCTCATCGGCGCCGAGGCTTTCGTCTGGCTCGTCCGGCGGGTGATCAATCGGCCGCGCCCGACGCTGGTCAACGTCCTGTCGCCCGAAGAAGGATCGAGTTTTCCGAGCGGCCACGCCCTGTTCGCCGTCGTCTTATACGGCCTGACCGCCTAGTTCGTCATGCGCTACTTGCGCGGCCGCTGGAAGCGCGCCCTGGTCGCCGCGGTCGGCATCGCGCTCGTGCTGGCGATCGGCTTCTCGCGCATCTACCTCGGCGCCCACTGGCCGTCGGACGTCTTCGCCAGCCTCGCCGCGGGCGCCGCCTGGCTTTCCCTGCTCGTCATGACGCTCGAGATCAGGCGGAAATTCTCGGATGAACGGCGGCCCCGGCCGCTGGTCACGGGCAAGGCCTACGCCGGACTCGTCGGGGCGGCGGGCGCGGCCTGGGCGGTCTTCGCCGTATTCTTTTTCCTGTCGCAGCCCCGCGTTTACGCGCCTTATCTGGTGCCCGAGCCGACGCTGCAGGTGGCCGCGGCCGACGTCGCCGGACCGATCTTCGCCGACCTGCCCAGGGAAAGCGAAAGCATCACCGGCCAGGCCAAGGAGCCGATCAACGTCGTCCTGGTCGGCACCCGCGCCGAGCTCGACCGCGCCTTCGCCGCCGCCGGTTGGCTGCCGAGCGACCGCATCAATTTCCAGAGCTTTTTCCGGATGCTTTTTGCCAGCGTGGCCAACAGCCCCTATCCGCAGGGTCCGGGCCTGCCGACGTTCTGGAACGGCCGGCCCAACGACTTCGCCTACGAGCAGTCGACCTGGCAGCGCACCATCCGCCAGCGCCATCACATCCACGTCTGGAGCACGGATTTTTCCGTGGGCGGACGTCCCGTCTGGGTGGCCACGGCCCATTACGACCGGGGGATCAAGATCGCCAGTTCCATCGTGATTCCGACGCATTCCATAGATCCGGCGGTCGACAAGGAGCGTGAAAAGGTCACGAGCGACCTTTCGGCGACCGGCCAGGTCGAGTCGTTCCGGCAGATCAAGATGGTCGACCCGACGCTCGGGACCAACGAGGCCGGCGACACCTTTTTCACCGACGGCCAGGCCGAAGTGATCTACCTGAAAAGGGACGGCGGCCAGCCTTGATTTTGAGCAAGATCGTTGTTCGGTCCGGCGCGTCCCCGCGCCGTTTTTCGTTGTCTTTCCGCGCCTTTCTGATACAATGGGTTCGGCGGCAGACGCCGCCGCAAAGGTCGAACGAACCGATAATATTTAACAAGCCGACCGAGACGCTATGACCCTCTTTTTCGTGGGGGTCATCGAGATGATCATATCCGCGTCTTGGACCAAAGCGGTCAGCAAAGCCAACGTCGCCTTGACCGGGGCGATCACGACGGTGAACATCCTGATCTGGTTCTACGTGATCAGGGTCGTCGTCGAGAACCTCGACAACTGGCTGGCCATCATGCCTTACACAGCCGGCTGCGTCCTGGGCTCGATGCTCGGGGCGATCAACCGGGAGAAGGCGATGCGCCGCTGCCGCGAATGGCTGCGGCCTCCGTTCCGGAAGCCGCGGAAGTCCGAAGCGCGGGAGGCCGGACTCGCCGCGAGTCCGTCTAACAATTGAACGCGAATTATGATCACTGATGATCCTTTCGGTAAATGACAGCCCTGTACCGGAGCGAAGCGACTGGTACGGGGCTGTTTTTATTTCCGCTAAAAAGGGGATTGACCGCCGCCGGCCGCCGGTCTAGAATAGGGCCGGTTCTTTCATCCATCGCCTTGGCGAAAGGAGACGACCATGACCGCAACGGCAATGGCCGCCGCGCGGACCGTCAGGCCACGCGGCCGGAGTCTGGACGCGGACGTCGGATTGACGCCCGTCAAATTGCTTCACGCCTATCTGAAAGAGCCGACCGAGGCCGGAATGGAGCGGATCATCGCTTACTACCGGCTAGCCGGCCAGCTGGCGGCCCGTTTCGACGAGCCGTCGGAGGAGGCGGCGGTCGCCGGGTTCCGTGACGAGCTGGAGCGGCTGGCCGAGGGCGACCGCGATCTCTGGTCGGTCCTGCTCGGCGCGTTCATGCGCGCCGGTCGGCGGCGCGAGCTGCGCCGGCTCAAGCCGCTGTCGCCGTGGAGCGGCCAGACCGTCGCGCTCTTCGACGGCAGGGGCAAGGTCAGCGTCGAGGGCGACGCCGCCGCGTTCCTGGCGCGGGGGCAGACGCCGGTCTGGCGCAAGCGCCACGGCCGGGAAGTGTTCCTTGTTTTCGATCCGGAATAGCGGCTTCGGCCGCCGTGTATCTATCCACGGCCGCCGCGGCCGTTTTTTTGTTAGCGGTGCGACCTTCTCGCGGGTTCGTTTTC
>JBAIWZ010000113.1:0-8463 GCA_037916955.1 Acutalibacteraceae bacterium
TTACGAACTGGGAAGCTGGTCTCGGCGTTACGGCGGTTAAGACAGCGAATATGATCGAACGAAAACCAATGGGCAGGATCGGGGACGCTTACGCCGGCAGCGGCCCGGACCTGCCCCGGCCGGAACAGCATCTCGAGCGAACCCAGGAGATGGCCGAACTGAAGCGCGCCCGGGCGGCGGAGGGCGGACTGCACCAGATGAACGGACTGTCGCTGGAGCAGGCCCTGATCTTCCAGAGCTACGCCGCGGCGGTGGATCGGACCGGCTTCACCGAGCAGGCCTCGTCCGCCGCGTATGGCGAGGCCGAAAGCCTGATCGCCCAACTGCGCGACAGCGACCTGGCCAGGGCCGACCTCGCCGATCTGGACTTCGGCGACCTCGCCGCCATCGACGACCCGGTCAAGAGGATGTCGGCGGCTCTCGAAGTGCTTAAGGCCAGATCCGTCCCGCCGGCGGGCGGCGAGACCGAGCGGCGGGAATCATCCCCGGGCGAACGCCTGGAGCGCGCCAAGGACGCGCTGGCCCTGACCGCCGACCTGCCCATGGACGCGATCAGGATGATGAAGGCCAGGCTGCAGTTGGAGGTCGGGGTCGATCTCAAGGACCGCGGCGAGGCGCATCTGACGCTCATCCCGCCGACGGCCGGCAAACTGCTGCGCGACGGACTGGTGTCGCCCGAAGACCTGGCCGAGTTCGACCGGCTGGCGGGGGCGCCCGTCGCCTTCGAAGGCATCGGCACCATCCCTCCCGGTCTCGATGCCGCCGGCATCCGGAGTTACCTGGATAACGAGGAGGCGGCGGCGCGCCTCGATCCCAAAAAGAACAAGCCCAAAGGCGTGACTTTTTTCGCCGTCGTCCGGCTGCCCGACGGCGTCGCGGCTCGGCTGGAGGCCCTGCGGCAGAAGCTCAACTCCGCGGAGCCCAACCCCAAGAAGCACGTGCCGCCGCTGCGGCCCCACGTGACCGTCGGTTTCACCCTCAAGGACCGGTTCGATGCCGAGAAGACCGTCAATCCCGCCCTGTCGGGCGTGGTCCTGCCCGAGGCCCGTTATGAACGGCTTTCCGTCCAGAAGCAGCTGAAGGACAAGGACGGCAAAACGGCCAAAGGACCGGACGGCAACGCCATTCCTTACTACGAAGAATTTTGACCGCCGAAAGGCGGGCGAAGGGGGCCCGGCCCCCCCATTTTTTTGCGCCGCGCTTGACCTTAGTTGCGGCCGAAGTTACGGTTTCCGGGTAGTTCTTTTGGCAATGAGACCGGAGGTGCGTGATGGCCCGAGCGATCCTGATCGCCGGCCACGGCGCCGATCACGACAAGTTCCTGATCGACGTCGCTAGGGCGCGCGACTATCTGCGGCGCTGCGCCGGCATCGACGACGCGGTCGTCATCGACGCCGGTCATCCGCCGACGGGCGGGTTCGACCGCGCCCTGCGTCTGGCGCTTTTCGACCGGCCGGCGGAGCCGCTGCTCCTGCTTTACAGCGGACACGGCCTGAAGAGCGGCTGGTCGGTGGGCGAGCTCGCGGTGTTCCCTTACCGCCGCCTGGCCGAGTGGCTGGACTGGCGCCTCGGCCCGGTGCTGCTGATCAACGACTGCTGCCACTCGGGCGCGGTCATCCGGCACCTGGAAAATAGACCCCGGCTCGACCGCCGAGTTTCGGCGATCACGGCCTGTACCGCCGGCATGACCGCGGTCGCCGGGCTGACCGCCCGGGTCTTTTCCGCCTGGAAACGCGGACATGACTACGAGCCGCGCCTCCGCCGCCGCTTTTTCGAGTGGGCCGCGCCCCTCGACCGCCGCGGCTGGCTGGCGGCGCTGGTCTTTTGGATCGTGTCGCGGTCGTCGCTCCTGCTGAACCGGATCGCGCCGGGCTGGCACGAGGACGTGTTCGGCGCCGTGGTCACGTACGCCGAGACCGCGCGTACCGCCGGAGAGCTTCGCCCGCCGGCCTGCAACGAATTGCGCTGGGGCGTGCACCTGGACGCGCTCTTCTTTCCCGGCGATCCGTCCGGTCCGTGACCGGACTGAGGAGGGGCCTCTTCGGCCCCTTTTTATTTCTGGCCGCGGGCATCGGCCTCCGGCGCCAGGATTGACTTTTACCCTTTTTTGTGCTATATTCACGTGTTACGTTAAAGGAGCGGTCCTTCAAAACGATCAACAAATACCGCTTTAATTAGCGGAGAATGGGAGGTTTACGATGCCGCTCGAACCGTGGATCATCGAAGAGATCAAGAGAGAAGAGGAAGAGAGGCGGCGTCGCGAACAGGAACGTCCACAGCCCCAGCTGCCGCTGGACGAGCCGCCTCCCGACTGGAAGCCCGAAGAGCCCGAGAAGAAGGGCGACGACGACCGCGGGGTCGTGATCATCGGCCCGGACGGGGAGGAAGAGACTCCCGCCAAACACAGCCCGACCGGCCCCATCGTCATCCACTTCTAGCTTTCAGCCCCAACCGTCTTGAAGGGTCGACCGCTCCGGTCGGCCCTTCTTCATTTTTATGCTGTGTTTGGCCAAATTGACGGAAATTGAGCTTAAACAGGGCAATGTGTAGAAAAAAAGTTGACAAGCTGGTATAGTGGCCGTGCCACTATGGAGATACAACCGCTTCTCCAGCAGCTCGGTTTCAGCGACAAGGAAAGCCGCGTTTACCTGGCTTTGCTGTCCGGCGGGCCGTCATCGGTCCGGCATTTGGCGGATGATACCGACATGAATCGCGGCTCGGTCTACGACGTCCTCAAATCCCTCCAGCGGATGGGCGTCGTCGGTTTTTATCAGAAACACAAGAAGCAGTTCTTCATGGCCGAGGATCCGGAGAAGCTGGTCGACGCCGTGGAGCGGCGCGAGCAGAGTTTCTCCGCCCTCCGCCGCCGCCTGGCCGAACTTCTGCCGGAGATCCGGTCGCTCTACGTTCACGGCGGCGCCAAGCCGGTGGTCAAATATTACGAGGGCGAAAAGGGCGTCAGCCTGATCCTGCGCGACGTCCTCCAGACGATGAGCGAGCATCCGGACAAGCTCTACCGCGTCTACTCGTCATCGGCCCTGCGCGAAAGCCTCTACAAGGAATTCCCGCACTTCACCAAGGAGCGGATCGCCCGCGGCCTGCGCGTCCGGGTCATCGCCATCGGCCCCGGCGGCGAGGAAACGCCGCAGTCCGAGCGTCGCTGGCTGTCCGAGAGGGCCGGCGCGCCGACCTATTCCATAATCTACGGTCCGAAAGTGGCTTTCTTCTCGCTCGACAAGAGCAATGTTCCGCTGGGCGTCCTGATCGAGGACGCCGGCATCGCCGAGACCGAGCGCCTGGTCTTCGAACACCTCTGGGGCATGCTCAAATGAACCTATGAGATCGGTCGTCACCATCGGCGGCGGCACGGGCCAATTCACCCTGCTGACCGGCCTCAAGAAATATCCCGTCCACCTGACCGCCATCGTCTCCATGGCGGACGACGGCGGTTCGACCGGCGTCCTGCGCGACGAGCTCGGCGTCCTGCCGCCCGGCGACATCCGCCAGTGCCTGGTCGCCCTGTCCGAGTCGGACATGATCATGCGCGAGCTGTTCAATTACCGCTACGACCAGGGCGGTTTCCGCGGCCACAACTTCGGCAACCTGTTCCTGTCGACGCTCGAGAAGATCACCGGCAGCTTCGAGGAGGCCGTCCGCGTCGCCGGCATGGTCCTGGCCGTCCGCGGCGAGGTCATCCCGGTCACCACCCGGAGCATCAGCCTGGTCTGCGGCCACGGCGACCAGATCTGCCGCGGCGAGCACGCCATCAACGACGCCAACCTCTCTGAAAAGGAGAGCCTGCACCTCGAGCCCGAGGCCTACGCCAATCCCAAGGCGATGGCGGCCATCGAGCAGGCCGACTGCGTGGTCATCGGCCCGGGCAACCTCTACTGCTCCATCGTCCCCAACCTGCTGGTCAAAGGCATCCCCGAGGCGATCGCCCGGTCCCGCGCCGTGGTGGTCTACAATTGCAACCTGATGAACAAGGCCGGCCACACCGACGGCTTCACCGTTTCCGATTACGTCGCCGAGATCGAACGGTTCATCGGCAAGGGCCGGGTCAATTTCGCCACCTTCAACAATCGCCTGCCCGAGCGGGAACTGCTCGAGCGGTACGGCGAGGAAGGCAAGTCGCTCGTGGCCGTCGCCGGCGACGACGAGGATTTCAGCGAGGTCACTTTCCGGCCGCTGCCGGCGGACCTGATCAGTTCGAGGCCGTTCGTCCAGAAGGCCGGCGACGCGCTGAAGCGGACCCTCATCCGCCACGATCCGGACGTCCTGGCCGGCCTGATCGTCCAGAATTGCCTGGGCGGGGTCTGATTTGAACGGAGACACGGCAAGGTATAAGGTATAGGGCGCGGCGCGGGCCGCGTCCCTTTAATATGAAGATAGTTTTCGACCTGGATTACACCCTGCTCGACACGGCGAAGTTCAAGGAGGCCCTGGCCGACGCCGTGACCTCCTGCGGCGTCAGCCGCGAGCGGTACGAGGCGGCCTACCGGACCATCGTCACCCGCGAGGGCAAAGTTTACGATTACGATCCCGACGTCCACCTGGCGGCGCTAAAGGACGATTTTGCCGACCCGTCGGCGCTGGCCGAGGCGCGGCGCCGGGTGGCCGCCGTCCTGACGACGACCGAGAAATATCTGTTCCCAGGCGCCGTCGAGCTGCTTCGCGAATTGCGCCGGAACGGCGCCAAGCTGGAACTCCTGACCCTTGGCAACGAAAAGTGGCAGCGGGCCAAGATCGAGCACTCGGGGCTTCCCCGGTACTTCGACAAGGTCGAGGCCACGGAAAAGAAGAAGGCCGGCGTCATGTCCGGCCTGGCCGAGCCCGGCGAAAAGGTCATGATCGTCAATGACAACGGCTTCGAGATCCGGGAAATGATGGCCGAGGCGCCCGGACACGAGTACGTGCTGATGAGGGGACCGAAACCGGTCCCGCCGGACCTGAAATTGCCCGAGGTCAGGGATATCGGCGAGCTGGCGGCGCGGATCTCGGCCGAGACCGGCTGGGAGAGCGACCTGGAGAGGCGTTCCGAGACGCCGGCGGAGAACCGCGCCGAAGGATCGCCGCGCGGCGGCGGCCGGCGCCGGCCGGCCGAGAGCGTCGAACAGGCCGTCTCGTTCGGGCCGGAAAAGAAGCTCTGAGGCTATGCGCTGCATCGCCGACCTCCACGTCCATTCCCGATATTCGCGCGCCTGCTCTTCGAATCTGACGCTCTCGAACATGGCCGCCTGGGCGCGGGCCAAGGGGATCGACGTCCTGGCGACCGGCGATTTCACTCACCCGGCCTGGCTCGCCGAGATCGAGAACAAGCTGGAGCCGGCGGAGGAGGGGTTGTTCCGCCTGAAACGGGAATTCGAGCCCGAGGACGGCCAGGGAACCTACGTCCCGGCGCCGGTCGCGGCGGCGGGCCGGCCGGTCAGGTTCTTCCTGTCCACGGAACTCTCCTGCATCTACAAGAAGGGCGGCCGCACGCGGCGGCTGCACCTGCTGGTCTTCGCGCCGTCCGTCGCGGCAGTGAAACGGCTGGCCGCCGTGCTCGAAAAACGGAACTTCAACCTCCGGTCGGACGGCCGGCCGATCCTCGGACTCGACGCGAAGGAGGTCGTGAAGATGGCGCTCGCGACCGATCCGCGCTGTCTGGTCGTGCCGGCCCACGCCTGGACGCCGTGGTTTTCGGTATTCGGTTCGGAATCGGGTTTCGACTCGCTCGAGGAGTGTTTTGAGGAACTGACGCCCGAGATCCACGCCATCGAAACGGGGCTTTCGTCCGATCCGCCCATGAACTGGCGGCTGTCGGCGCTCGACCGCGTGATGCTGGTCTCGAATTCCGACGCTCACGGCCTGGCTAATCTCGGCCGCGAGGCCAATGCCTTCGATCTGGACGAACCCGGCTACGCCGCGATCACGGATATCCTGGCGAAGCGCGACCGGAAGCGGTTCCTGTACACGATCGAATTCTTCCCGGAGGAGGGCAAATACCACGTCGACGGCCACCGCGCCTGCGATTTCTTCTGCGATCCTTCAGAGACGGAGCGTCACCGCGGCCTGTGCCCGCGCTGCGGCAAGGGGCTGACCCGGGGAGTGCTCGGCCGCGTCCATGCCCTGGCCGATCGCGCCGAGGGCGCCGAACCCGAGGGGCGGGTCGATTTCAAGCGGATCGTGCCCCTGCAGGAACTGGCGGCCGAGGCTCTGGACAAGGGCAAGACCTGCAAGGCGGCGGCGGAAACGTATCGCCGGCTCATAAACGGCGTCGGGCCGGAATTCGACGTGCTGATCGACGCGCCGCTCGAGGACATCGCCGCCGTCGGCGGCGCCAGGGTGGCCGAGGCCGTCGGCAGGATGCGCGGCGGGCGTCTGGCGATCCGTCCGGGCTATGACGGCGTCTTCGGCGAGGTTAAGATATTCGATCAGGCCGCGGTCCCGAAGCAAGGCAGATTGTTGCTGTAGTCAGCGCCGGATGCGCGACAGCTCGGCAAGATCGAAATTTATCCACCAGTTGTGCACCAAATGTGCACTTTTTTCGCGGTTTCGGGCTTCCGGACCGTCGCGGGACCGTGCTACATTGGACTTAGGTCTCTTCAAAGAGCCTAGGCGTCGAAGATGATCGCGCCGGCCGCGCGATCGGCAGGCTGTATCTTCGTTAACAATCCGCGTCGATAGTCGTCGTGTCGAGTGTCATCATCGATCTATGATGTCCTGGCGCGAGGTCAATTGCGTGTCGTTCGGTCAGCCATGCCCGAAACCGGTGGCATGGAGGATGTTGCGGCGCGTTTTTTGTTTGTAAAAAGGACGGCGGCGCTCGAGAACGCCGTCATTGAAGAAAAATAAAGGCGCAAAACAAAAGAAAACATCGAGCGAAAGCCGCGGTCGTCTCTCACCGTCCGCGGCTTTTGTATCCCGCGCGAAAACAAAAGCGCCCGCGATCTTTTTTGCGCGGGCGCTTTTGCGCTTTGCGAAAAGAGCTATCTCTTTCTCTTCTTAGCCGCCTTCTTGTGCGCCTTTCTCTTGGCGACTTTTCTCTTGGCGACTTTCTTTTTGGCTTTCTTCATTTTCTTGGCCATGGTGAACACCCCCTTCCGACGTGACGTGTTCGATCATCGTCACGCCTGAGGCGGAACCGATCGAAACATCGTGTAGGTCTTATCTTCAGCATACGACAATTGCGTCCAGGTGCGCAATAGGGGCGCGCCGAAAAATATGAAAAAAGCCCGCTTCAGAGCGGGCTCGGCGAAGCCGTCGGCTTCATTCCTTGAGCTGGCGGACGTATTCGACCGCCTTATCCTTGAGCTTCTGCTCGTCGTTGTCGTAGAGGATCTCGAGGACCTCGACGTCGCCGCCGGTCTGCGGACCCTTGCTGGAGACCCGGATGTGGTAGGTGCCGTTCTTGTCCTTCACGATCGTCGCCGAGTACTTCATGGCTGACCTCGTCGCCTCATTTCGGGCAAAGTGATGCCGTGCCGCCGACTGCGGCTGATAAAGACCACCGCGGCATTTTAACCTTTTGCCGGTTTTAGGCAAGTGCCGCGCAAAAAAACAGGGCAGCCGCGGCGGCGGCTGCCCGAGAGGCGCCGGCTACGGCCCGAAGAGCCGCAGCGTAGCGTCGATGCCCTTGATCTCCTGCTGGCAAGCGCCGATCCGCGCCCGCTCGTCGGCGGTCAGGCCCCGCGGCTGCGTCCACTTCTTCAGGACGTCGCGGCCGTCGCGGTCCTTGCCGACGACGCGTGAGCGCTCGACCGGGGCGGCGCCCAACTCCATCAGCTGGATGATCTCGGAACGGAGACGCGCCCTTTTTTCGCGGAGTTCCGCGATGTTCCGGGCGGCGAGACGGTCCGGCACTGGCCGGAAGTTCTGGGCATGGCGTTGGTTGCGCATCCCTTTTAATCCGCGACCCAGGGTCGCGGCCTCGAAGGGGTGGCCGAACGCGCGGAGGCGTTCGGCCGAAGATCAGTCGTCGAGTTCCCCGCGGAGCTCGCGGAGGGAGCGGTTGCGGACCTCGACGGCCCGGGCGAAGAGGGCCGCGGCCTCGGCCTCGAGGCTTGCGACCAGCGAGTCGAAGTCGAAGAGGTTCTTGCCCTGCTCCAGGGCGAGCTCGGTCAGGAACCTGGCCCAGTCGACGGCGTCGATGACGAAGAGGTGCGCCCTGATGCGGGCGGGGTCGTCGTCCGGCTCGGGCTCGCGGACCGGCATCTCGTCCTCGTCGACGAAGCTGAAGCGGAAGCCGGCGATCTCCTCCTGCGGGCCGCAGACGATCACCGGGCTGTCGGTGAAGAGCGCGTCGCCGATGCGCAGCGTCCAGTACCAGTCCGCGCCATCGATGCGGGCGAGCGGGCGGACCAGCTCGGTCAGGCATTCAGTGCACATTTATCGCTCCTTGATCTGGATGTTTGGAAAGGGCTGCCTCGGACAGAAATGCCGATGACTCAGCATCTCTGGAGAGGGGCGGTCCGGAGTAGC
>JBAIWZ010000114.1:0-9187 GCA_037916955.1 Acutalibacteraceae bacterium
TACGCCCGCAAAATATGCACGTCGATATTTTTGCTTAACCGACGTGAATAATCAAGGTACTAAATGCCGGCGGCGGTCCAGGAGACGATCCGCTGCCGGCATTCAACATGCGATAAAAAACGTCCGCCGTCAACCGATCCAGCCCTTCTTCTTCATCGCCGTGCCCTGCTGTCGAAGCAGTTTTTCCGAACCGATCAGGTACTGGTCGGCGACCTCCGGCTCGACCTGGTTCAGGTCGCAGAGTCTGGTCAGGTCCTGGGTCAGCGTGGTCATGCCTTCGCTGGCCGAGGTCTGCAGCACGTTCTTGATCTGGGCGACCTCGTTCTCGCGGATCAGGTTGGCCACGGCCGAATTGTTGATCAGGATCTCGCGCGCGGCGACGCGGCCGCCGCCGATCTTCGGCAGCAGCTGCTGGGACACGACGGCGCGGAGCGACAGCGCCAGCTGGGACCGGATCTGGTTCTGCTGGTGCGGCGGCATGGCGTCGATGATGCGGTCGATGGTCTGGGCGGCGCTGTAGGTGTGCAGGGTGGCGAAGACCAGGTGGCCGGTCTCGGCGATGGTCAGGGTCGTGGCGATGGTCTCCGGGTCGCGCATCTCGCCGACCATCACGACGTCGGGGTCCTGGCGGAGGATGTGCTTCATGCCCTCGCCGTAGGACAGGAAATCCTGGCCGAGCTGGCGCTGGCGGACGATGCTCTTCTGGGCGGTGAACAGGAACTCGATCGGGTCCTCGAGGGTGATGATGTTTACGGCCTCCTGCTGGTTGATGCGTTCGATCATCGCCGCCAGCGTCGTCGACTTGCCGGAGCCGGTCGGTCCGGTGACCAGGACCAGGCCGTGCGGATACTCGGTCATCTTCTGCATCACCTTGGGCATCTCCAGGTCGTCCATGGTCGGGATGCGCGACGGAATGGCGCGGGCGGCCATGGCCACGTGCTCCTTCTCCCAGTGCAGGTTGATGCGAAAACGCTCGCCCGACGGCGTCTGATGGGCGATGTCGAGTTCCTTGAGCTCGATGAAGCGCTGCTTCTCCGCGTCCGTGGCCAGCGAAAAAATGAGGTGCTGGGCCTCGTCCGGGTTGAGCGGTTCGGTGCCCTCGATCGGCACGATCCGCCCGGCGATGCGCAGGATCGGCGGCTTGCCGACCACCAGGTGGATGTCGGACGCCCCCCGCTCGACGGCGATGTCGAACAGCTTGTCGACCACTTGCAGGTATTTGTCCTCGGTCCTTTTTTCGACGGCCATATGGTTTTACCAGCCCTTGATCTCCAGGGCCTTTTCCGCGGCGGCGATCTGCGCCTCCTGCTTGGAGGTGCCGGTGCCGACAGTGACTAGCTCGTCACCTAAGTATACACCAACCGTGAACTCCTTGGCGTGGTCCGGGCCCTTTTCCTCGATGACGCGATAGACCGGCGTCAGCCCGGCGATCTCCTGGGCGCTCTCCTGGAAACGGCTCTTCGGGTCGATCTGCAGCTGGTGCTCGAGGATGTACTGGAGGCGCGACAGCACCCAGTTATGGATGAACTTGCTCACGACCTCCATGCCCTGATCGAGGTAGACGGCGCCGATGACCGCCTCGATGGCGTTGGCGAGGATGTACTGGCGGGCCTTGCCCTGGTTGTCCTTGGCCTCGCCGTGGGACAGGTAGAGGTAGTCCTCGAGGCCCATCTCCTTGGCGATGTCGGAGAGCATCTTGGCGTTCACCAAAGCGGCGCGCCAGTTCGTCAGCTCGCCCTCGGGATTCGGGTAACCGCGGTAGAGATGCTCGGTGACGACCAGTTCGAGGACGGCGTCGCCGAGGAACTCCAGTCTTTCGTTGTGGCTGAACGGGAAGCTGGGATGTTCATTCAGGTAGGAGCGGTGGACGAACGCCTGCGTCAGGATGCCCTTGTCCTTGAATGAGATTCCGAGCTTCGCTTCCAACGGAGAAAAATCCTTCATCATGTTCTTGGCCGGCCGCTGGCCCGCACCCGTCAAAAAGGCGCGGGCGGGCCGGGATTATGCCTGTTTTTCGGCGTCCGGGGCGGGCGCGGCCGGCGGAGCGGCCTCGCCGCCTTCTTCGCCCGGCTTGTCCTTTTTTTCCTTGACGACCTTGTCGACCTCCTTGATCTCCTGCTTGGCGACCATGTCCTTGTAGATCGCGCCGAGCACGCCGTTGACGAAGCGGCCCGACGACTCGCCGCCGAAGGTCTTGGCCAGTTCGATCGCCTCGTTGATCGCCACCTTGGACGGGATGACCTCCGAGAACTTCAGTTCGTAGACGCCGATCCGCAGGATGTTGCGGTCGACGTTGGTGATCTGCTCGATCGGCCACTCCGGCGCGTACTTGACGATGATCGAGTCGATCTCCTGGATCTTGGCGATGACGTTCTGGACCAGTTCGGCGACGAAGCCCTTGTCGTCGAAATCCGGAGCGAACTCCTTCAGGTTGAAGTTGATGATCTCCGGGACCTGCGCGTCCGGCTTGCCCTGGAAGTCCCACTGATAGAGGGACTGCATGGCGATGGTTCGGGCGAGATGGCGGTTGGACATGGCGGTCTGGTCTAAGAGCGAATAAAGCAAAGGACGCGCGGTCGCGCGCGCGTCCGCCGGCTCAGCCGGCTTTCTTCTCTTCGGTTTTCTTGGCCGGGGCCAGCGGGCTCTTCAGGTTGAGCACCTTGCGGCCGGCGTAGGTCCCGCAGTTCGCGCAGGCCCGGTGCGGCATGACCGGCTCCTTGCACTTCGGGCAGGCGGCGAGGTTGATCTTCTTGAGGGCGAAATGCGAAGCGCGGCGCCTCTTATGCGAACTGGTGCGGCGATGTCCGGGAAGTCCCATAGTTATGAAATGAAATTCAACGCTCCTTTTTTCTGATTTAGACAGTTCCCACTATAGCCGAAACGGTTTCGCCTGTCAATGTAGCGGCCCCGGCGGACCGGGGAGGCGCGGCTGAGCTCATTCCGCCTTATGAAAAAGCCGCGGGAATGATCCCGCGGCCCAAGGTTAGCCGATGATGAACTCAAGGAGGGGGCCGCACTGGATCGTGTCGCGGCGCGTCGGCTGGCGAAGGTCGCCGTCGAGCGTCGTGACCGTGGGCTCGCGGTACTTGATGTTCAGCGAAGGAACGACCGCGTCGAAGGTGTTGGCCGCGAGCGGCAGTCCGTTCCAGAGCAGGAAGGCGTTGGTCAGCAGGCCCCAGAACGAGAGACTGGTCGACCGGAGCATGAACTTGCCCGCCTCCTTGCGGGCGTCCGGCATGCCGCGGCAGCCCATCCCCAGGTCGATCACGGTCGAGACCATGATGCCGGTGTGCGTCATGAACGGCGCGACCGGCGGGTCGTTGCCGTCGGGCAGCTCGATCTCGGCGTGGACCGGCCTGGTCAGGATGCGGTTGGAGCCGCGGAGCGTCAGGACAGCCTTGAGCTCGTCCCAGATCGTCTCCCGGATCACCCTGATCGCCCGCTCCTTGCCGAGCGCCTTCTCCAGCGGCTTGCCGCACTTGGGGCAGACGCCGCCGAACCTGGCGGCCCTGTCCCAACGGCAGTAGAAACGGCAGGGCGGCTTCTCCGCCCGGAACGCCTCCCCCAGCCCGTACTCGCGATGCGCGTCCGTGCAGCGGTAGCCGGCCTTGTCGTAGTAGTGCTGGAGCAGGTTGGCCGGCATGGCCGCGCCGTAGAGGAAGCCGTACTCGTCGTTGACCTTCAGGCAGTGGAGGTGGACGACGTCGAACGGCAGATGCTGCTCGTTCTTGGCGGCGATGCGCCTCGCCAGCTCGACGGCCTCCCTGGGCGTGTGGCAGTTCAGGCCGAGGTTCTTGGCCACCGTGTTCATCGTCCCGGTCGGGACGACAAGGAACTGCGGCAGCGGCATGCCCGGCGTCTTCTCCCACTCGCGCAGGATCTTGGTCAGGTCGAGATGCAGCGTGCCGTCGCCTCCGGCCAGCGTGACGATCTCCGGGTTCTTGGCGTGGAGATCGCGGCTGGCCTGCTTGAGCTCGTGCAGGGTGGAGGTCGGATAGCGCCAGTCCGGCGTGGTCAGGATCTCGGCGATGACCCGGCCGATCCCGGCGCGGGGCGTGTTCTTGCCGGAATGCGGATTGGAAAGCACGGCGATGTTCTTCTTTCGGCGGAACATGGTCTCGCCTCCTGTTTTTCGGCTTTGGAAAGAGCTTTACGTGCTGCCGCGATGTTAATGGATACGGGCGGAAATGTCCACTGCCCGCCCTCCGGCCGGGCAGTACACCGGCGGCCGCAAGGAAGGAGTCATATTCTGCGGCCGCCTCGCACCCCCGATGGCTGATAATTAAAACCGACTCCCGTGTGGGAGCCGGGTGGGAACGATCGTCATTTGTTCTCCGGCGCGGCGGACCCCTCCGTCGGCGTCCGTTTGACCGGCGTCCGGGGCTTGCGGCGCGGCCGTTTCGGCTTGGCCTCGGCGGCCGGCGCCGGACCGGCGGTCGGAACGGCGGTGGGAAGCGGCACCGGGGCTTCGTCGGAGACCGGCCCCGCGGCCACCGGATGGCTGCGCTCGTCGGCGATGACAGCGACGGTGAACATGTAGAAGACGAAGGTGAAAACGAAGGGGATGTTCAGGCCGATCGCGCTGAAGACGGCATCCAGGATGATCGGCAGGGTGACGGCGTGGAAACCGACGGCCAGCCACTGCGCGTAAGTGAGCCTGACCTTCCAGAGCAGCCCGATCAGCAGCGAAACGACCGCGGCCAGGACGATGAAGAAGGCGGTGCTGACGAGCATGGCGAGAAGGTAGAGCACGAAGAACGCGGCGGCCAGGCCGGCGACCGCGGCCGCGCCGTAGCGGTCGAGCCAGCCGGACGCGTCTTCGCGCGTCAGGCTGAAATCCTGCATGCCCTTGTACGTATAGGTCCGAAGCTCGCTGGCCGAACGCTTGAAGAACATGGCATCGCGGCCGAGCAGGACCCCGGTGTCGAACTTGACGCTCTCCGGGAAGGCCAGCCCGGTGATGGTCGTGTCGAGCACGAAGGGCGTCTTGTCGGAGCCGAAATTGTACGGCTGGGACAGGTTCGAGGACAGCTCGCCGGACCGCAGCTGGACCAGAGACCCGCTGGGCAGATGGCCGGACACGTAGGCGCGGACGTCACGCAGGGCCAGACCGAGCGAAGGCAGGACCAGCGTCAGGGTCAGGAGCGAGGCCAGGAGGCCGAAGGCGGCGAAGTAGCCGACGGCGACGGAGAGCGGACGCGTCCGGACGCGGCGGTACAGCTCCATGTCATAGCAGCTGTGCCCGACGTCGCTGATGAATTGGCCGAAGCGGTTCACGATGCTCATATGGTTGTCTTAAGTATAGCAGACCCCGGCCCCGCCGCGCGACCCGGCGATCCTCGGAACAAATTGGTCGGATCGTTCGCCAGGACGCGGACACATCGGACGGATCGTGCGCCAGCACACTTTGCGAAATAACGCCGATGAACCTTTCGCTCGGACGGCGGCGCCTCGCGCCGCCCTCGCAGTCCGAGCGCGGCCAACAAAAAAAAGACGGCAAAACAGGCGCCGCGAGCGGGTCCGGATTCCGGAGATTATCCCGAGTCGGACGCGAGGGCGAGGCCGAGTGGCCGAGTCTCCGGAAACCGGACCCGCGAGAAGGCGCGCATGGTAACAAAATCGGGAGAGACCAGTGGCCTCTCCCGATCGCGATATTTTCCGTTTAGACCAACGCCACCGAGGCGACGCCGTCTTTCTCCTCCTTGAACCGCATGATGCGGACGCCCTGGGTGTCGCGGCCGATGCTCGGCACCGACGCGGCCGGCAGGCGGATCATCTGGCCCTGGTCGGAGACCACGAGCAGATCGCGCTCCTCCTTGGCGTTGACCACCATGGCCATGACGATCTTGCCGGTCTTGTCCGTGACCTTGGCGGTCTTGATGCCCGAGCCGCCGCGTCCCTGGATCTTGTAGTCGGCGATGTTCGTGCGCTTGCCGAAGCCGTGGTCCATCACGATCATCAGGTCGAACCGGATCTTCTTGGCGTCGTCCGGCGAGACCACGTCCATGCCGACGATGGTGTCGCGGTTCTTGAGCCGCATGCCGCGCACGCCGGCCGCCGCCCGGCCCATCGCCCGGACGTCCTTCTCCTTGAAGCGGATCGACTGGCCGCCGGCGGTGATCAGGAAGATCTCGTCGCTGCCGGCCGAGGGCTTGACCCACTCGAGCACGTCGTCGGGCTTCAGCTTGATGGCGATCAGTCCGTTGCGCCGGACGTTCTCGAAGTCCTTGATCTCGGTCTTCTTGATGTTGCCCTGCCGCGTGGCCATCACCAGGAACTTGTACTCGGGCAGGTCCTCGCCGGAAAGCACGGCCGAGACCTTCTCGTTCGGCGCGAGCTGCAGGAAATTGACCAGCGCCTGGCCCTTGGCCGTGCGCGAGGCCGACGGCACGTCGTAGGCCTTCAGCTGGAAGACGCGGCCGCGCGAAGTGAAGAAGAACAGGTCGGCGTGCGTCGTGGTCGAGAACAGGTGTTCGACGACGTCCTCCTCCTTGGTGGTCACGCCGGCAACGCCCTTGCCGCCGCGGCTCTGGGTCCGGAAGGTATCCGGCGGCAGCCGCTTGATGTAGCCGTCGGCGGTGATGAGCACGATCGTCGGCTCGTTCGGGATCAGGTCCTCGGTCGAGAATTCCTTCACGCCGTGGGCGACGATGTCGGTGCGGCGCGCGTCGCCGAATTTTTCCTTGAGCTCGGACGTTTCCTTCTGGATGATGCCGAGGATCCGCTTCGGCGAGCGCAGGATGGCTTCGAGTTCCTTGATCAGCGCCATCTTTTCCTTGAGCTCGTCCTCGACCTTCTGCCGTTCGAGGTTGGCCAGCTGCTGCAGGCGCATGTCCAGGATGGCCTGGGCCTGGATGTCGGACAGCTTGAACTGCTTGATCAGGTTCTTCTTGGCCTCGTCCTTGTCGTAGGATTTCCGGATGGTCCTGATGACGGCGTCGAGATTGTCAAGCGCGATCTTCAGGCCGCGGAGGATGTGGGCGCGCTCTTCGGCCTTCCGCAGGTCGAATTCGGTCCGCTTGCGGACGACCGTCTTGCGGTGCTCGATGTACTGTTCCAGCGCCGACTTCAGGTTCAGGATGCGCGGCTGGATGCCGTCGACCAGCGCCAGCATGTTCACGTGGAAGGTCTCCTGCAGCTGGGTCTGGAGGAACAGCCGGTTCAGGACCTTCTTCGGGTAGGCGTCCTTCTTCAGTTCGATGACGATGCGCACGCCCTCCTTCGAGGACTCGTCGCGCAGGTCCTTGATGCCTTCGATCTTCTTCTCCGTGACCAGTTCGGCGATCTTCTCGAGCAGGGTGGCCTTGTTGACCTGATAGGGGATCTCGTTGACCACGATCTTGAAATGGCCGGCCTTGTCCTCGACGATCTCGGTCTTGGCGCGCATGACGATGCCGCCCTTGCCGGTGGCGTAGGCCTGGGCGATGTCCTTGCGGTCGTAGATGATGCCGCCGGTCGGGAAATCGGGGCCTTTGACGAACTCCATCAGGTCGTCGACCGAGCACTCCGGCTTGTCGATGATCAGGTTGACGGCGTCGCAGAGTTCGCCGAGGTTGTGCGGCGGGATGTTGGTGGCCATGCCGACGGCGATGCCGACCGTGCCGTTCAGGAGCAGGTTCGGCAGCTTCGACGGCAGCACCCTCGGCTCGGTGTGCGAGCCGTCATAGTTCGGCTGGAAGTCGACCGTTTCCTTGTCGATGTCGAAAAGCATTTCCTCGGCGACGGGCTTGAGTTTGCACTCGGTGTAGCGCATGGCCGCGGCCGAGTCGCCGTCGAGCGAGCCGAAGTTGCCCTGGCCCCAGACCAGCGGGTAGCGCAGCGAAAAATCCTGAGCCATGCGGACCAGGGAATCGTAGACCGCGAGATCGCCGTGCGGGTGGTATTTGCCGAGCACCTCGCCGACGACGGTGGCCGACTTGCGGAACTTGGCGCCAGCCTTGAGTCCGACGCTCCACATGGCGTACAGGATGCGGCGATGGACCGGCTTCATGCCGTCGCGCGCGTCCGGCAGGGCGCGGTCGACGATGACCGACATCGCGTAATCCAAAAACGACTCCTGCACTTCTTCGGTGATCGAGCGCGGGGAGATCTTGCCCACCGGATCTATCGGCAACAGGGCTTGCTGGTTATTTTTTGGCTTTTTGGGCATCGGTGTCGGGGTTCTCCGGAGCGGCCGCCGACGCGGTGGCGGCCTCCAGTTTCTGGGTGAGGTTCTCGGCGTTGATGGCCTGGGTCCCGGGGTTCTGGGAATTGACCGCGGCCTCCAGCTTGGCGGTCAGGGCGCTGGAATTGACGATGCTGGCCGCCTGCAGTTCCTGGATGCCGGCCGTCGTCTGTTCGAAGCGGCGGTGGAGGTCGGCGCTCAGGCGATCGAGCTGCTGCTGGAACGAACCGCCGGCCCTCTGCACCTGCGGCTGGATCACGCTCCAGCGGGCGGCGCCGATGGCGCTGCCGATCCCGCCGGTCTGAAGCTGCGAAGGCAGGATCATGATCCACATGATGACGACGAAAGCCATGGTGGCGGCCACGGACAGCCACAAGGTCAGCCGCTTGTTGCGGACGAAGAAACTCTTCGGCGCCTCCGACGGTTCGCGCTGTCCGGGTTCGGGCTGGCTCATACCGGTTCGAGCAGGATGACCTTCATCTCCTCCTGCGGCAATTCCTTGGCGGCGATCTTGAGCTTCGGCAGGGTCTCGGCCTTGCCGGCGCCCATCGCCTTGAGGAAGGCGTCAGCGGTGTCCAGCTTGGAGCCGAAACCGCCGGCGCGATAATGCATCGGGATGATGATGCGGGGTTCGATCTGTCCGATGACCTCCACCGCCTGTTTGGCGTTCAGGACGTCGCCGCCGCCGATCGGGACGAACAGCACGTCGATATTGTGGAAGTCCTCGATATGCTTGTCCTCGAGCGCGTGCTTCAGGTCGCCGAGGTGCAGCAGGTGCAGGTCGCCGGCGGTGATGTAGTAGATGGTGTTGGTCCCCTTCTCCTTGCCGTCGACCAGGTCGTGGTAGGTCGAGACGCCGGTGACGAAGACGTCCTTGACCTCATACTCGCCTGGGCCGCTGATGACGAAGGGGTCGCCGTTGACCGCGGCGACGTTGTCGTGACGCGGGTGCTCGTGGCTGACCGTGACGATGTCGGCCGCGAGGGCCCGTGACAGCTTCTTGCCGTCCTCCGGCTCCCAGGG
>JBAIWZ010000115.1:0-4713 GCA_037916955.1 Acutalibacteraceae bacterium
ATCGACGACATTCCGGACGCCTACTTCTTCAACTATCACATCGGCGATCCGCTGGCAGCCGCCGTCTATCCGAGCGGCACCGTGGTCAAGCGGTCGAGCGACGGCGCCTACTTCCTGATATCCGACCGGAGCAAGCGGCGCATCGCCGCGGCGGACGTCCGGTCGGCCCTGCGCATCCAGGAGCCGTTCGTCATAACGGTCTCCGGCACGCTGTCCGACTATCCCGACGGCGCCGACATCACCACCGTCGAGCCCGGCCTGACCGACACGTCGCAGAAGAACCTGGGCGCCGTGGCTTCGATGCCGACCTTCACCGTCCGCCTGCCGGCCACGAATTACTTCGCCGTCGGGGCCGACGCGACGCTCATGGAGCTCCATCTGTCGTCGGTCAAGGCGGTCTCCGTGACCCGGATGACCTTCCGGCTCGACGCCACGACCGGGGCGCCGGCGGCCGGGGCCACCGATATCGACAACGGCGGACTGATCTACGGCAACAACGCCTCGCCCAATTTCACCCTGATCCGCGTCGTCGACGACCAGGGCCATGAGCCGTTCGGTCACAAGGAACTCGCCCTGGACGTCAGCCAGGACCAATCGCAGACCTTCGTCTTCACCGGCGCCCTGGCCGTGGCCGCGGGCCAGGAGCGGACCCTCTACTTCCGGGCGCACGCCAGCTCGATCCTGCCGGCCGGCGACGGCTACAAGGCGACGCTCGTCGTCTCCGGCACTTCGGTCAACGACGCCGCGACCGGCGCGGCCGCCTCCTTCTCGCCGGCGGCCGATCTCGCCGGGCCGGTCCTGAATTCGCTGAACGCCTCGATGGAGATCTCCGCCTCGGCCAAGCCCGGCCTCGTGACCTACATCCGCGGCGCCAAGAACGCGGCGATCGCCGGCCTGTCGTTCAAGGCCACGACCGTCGCGCCGAACGTCATCAATTCCGTGACCTTCCAGGGTTACATCGACGAAGAGAGCAGCGGCGCGTTCCTGCCCGGCGCCGACGCCGACAACGGCAGCACGACCAAGGTCTCGGACATGCTGCCGCAGGTCAGCCTCTACGACCAGCAGGACGCGAAGATCGCCGGACCGGTCAACGTGGACTTCAACGGCAAGGCGGTCTTCACCCGCCTCTCCTACCACATCCCGGCCGGTCAGACCGCCGCCCTGATCGTCAAAGGCGACATCAGCCAGACCGTCGACCTGGAGAGCCAGCCCAACCGCGTGACCTTCGACATCACCGACCCGTCGGAAGACATGTCGGTCGTCGACGACAAGGGCGGCGCCGTCAACGTCATCGGCAGCCTGCCGAACGGCGGCTCGACACCGTCCTTCTACGCCACGGTCAAAAAGGAAGGCGAGGTCAAGTTCAGCTGGCAGGGGACCGGCGGCAACGCCCTGGTCGGCCACGAGGTGCAGCTGGGCACGCTGTCGATCGAGACCAAGGACGACTCCTATGTCCTGAAGACGGTCAGTTTCCGCGAGGTCGGCAACGCGGCCAAGTCGCTCCACAACGCCCGGCTGGAATATCCGTCCGGCACGGCCACAGCTTCGGCCTCCGGCACCTTCGAGGGCAACGTCGCGGTCTTCAGCGGCCTCGCGATTGCCCTGCCGAAGGACAAGACGACCCAGCTCAAGCTCTACGGCGGGATCATCCCGCGCGACGCCGGCGCCGTGAACGGCGAGCTCCTGCCGGTCAAGTTCGGGCAAGCCGACGCCCTGCAGTTCGTCTCCGACAGCGACAACTCCTCTTTCACCGAGCAGGACCTGGGCTCGGAGGATTTCACCGTCGGCGCCAACACCGCCAGCCAATACAACGTCCGGTTCTCCGGCCTGACCGCGGCCAAGGACCCGGCTTCGCCCGCGGGCCAGCTGTACCGCGACGCGGCGGTCGAGGTCCTGCGCTTCACCATCCACGCCGAGCCCGAAGGTCCGGTCCGCGTGCGGAAGCTCACCTTCAAGATCGCCGCGGGCGACGCCGGCTATCACGAGACGGCCGGCAACGGCAAGGACGCGCTGGAGAACTGGGCGGCGGTCGTCGGCGACGGCGGCGACGCCCACAACATCGTCAACTTGAACCAGATCGTCGGCTCGACCAAGACCGTCCTGGGCGAGGATTCGCTGACCCACATCCGCTACACCGTTTTCCACGGCGCTTCGCCTGTCGTCAATCCGGTGGCCAACCACTACGAATCGGCCGCGGGCGATTACGCGACCATCGAGTATCAGTTCTCCGAAGGCAACGAACTGCTGACCGGTCCGGGCGGGACGAGCACCTATGACCTCGAACTGGATACGACGCGGTTCGCGCCGGACAAGGACTACACTCTGGGCGTGGACCTGATGACCAGCGACGGCTTCCTCTGGACGGACGTGCCCAGCGGCAGCTACACGGCCCTGAACGGCAGTCAGGCGGCCGGTTTGCCGATCACCACCAGCGTCACCATTCCGCATTGAGCCGCGGATCGGGGACAGGCTGAATTCATCATCCGGAGGTCCCGGCCGTTTCGACGGCCGGGATCTTTTAGCTAAGGCAAGCCAAAACGCCCCATCCGTCTTTCATCGGGGGCCGAAAAATGCTATAATTAAGGCGGAAGAAAACAGAAATAAAGTCGGAAAAAAATGTTCGATTTCGGCAAAAATTTTGAAATGCCGTCCGATCTGAACGGCGAGGAAGGGCTTCCGCCGTCGGCCGGAGGCCTGCCGCAGTGGGCCGCGGAAACGGGATCTGATGAGGAAGCGGCCGATCCGGCGCCGGTCCAGGACAACCAGCGGTTCTTATCCGTCGGGCTGCGCTTTTTCGAGAAGATCAAAGACATTTCCTGAGGTCAGGATCGGAGCCCGGCAGCCTCGGCCAGCCGGGTTTTTAATATGGCGCGGCCGCCCGGAAGGCCGGTCATTCAGGGGAATTTATCGGCCGGCGGTGCGCCGGCGGCCAGCGCCGGCCGTTGCTTAATTGGTGCGCTTTGTTACAATGGGCTGACCCAATATGCCCGAAGCAAATCAGAAGGTCATCGCCGTGGTCGGCATCGGCTGGGTCGGCGGCGCGCTGTCCCGGTATTTCGAAGGGGCCGGCCTCAAGCCGAGGCTGATCGATCCGCCCAAGGGGCTCGGCACCGACCGCGACCTCCGGGAAGCCGACTTCTTTTTCATCTGCGTACCCACCCCGTACGACGCGGCCAAGGGCGGTTTCGACCTGTCCTACGTCGAAGCGTCCGTCGCCCGGATCCCCGAGGGCAAGACCGTGATCATCAAATCGACCGTCCTGCCCGGCACGACCGAGTCACTGCAGCGGCGGTTCCCCGGGCACCGGCTGCTCTTCAATCCGGAATTCCTCCGCGAGAAGACGGCCGACCAGGACATGGCCCATCCGGACCGCCAGATCGTCGGCTTCACCGCGGCGAGCGAGGCCGAGGCCCGGGCCGTGCTGGACATCCTGCCGCGCGCGCCGTTCGAACGGCTGATCCCGGCGACCGAGGCCGAGATGATCAAATATTTCGGCAACGCCTTCCTGGCGCTCAAGGTCGTCTTCGCCAACCAGATCTACGACCTCTGCGCCAAGCTGGGCGTCGAATACGACACGGTCAAGGACTGCGCCAGCCGCGACCCGCGCATCGGCCCGAGCCACCTGCGGATCTTCGACGAAGGCTACCGCGGCTACGGCGGCAGCTGCTTCCCCAAGGACGTCCGGGCGCTCATCCAGCTGGCCGACCGGGCCGGCGTCGGTTTCGACCTCATGAAGACCAGCGAGCGGATCAATAGCGAACTGGTAGCCGCTTCGAAGAGCGGAAAATAGCCTATGGGTTTCCGGCCGGTTCTTCGGCGAAAATTCGCCGCCTTCCTGGCGGCGGCCGTGCTGGCCGCCGGTTTCGCGGCCCCCGCCGGCGCCGCCGACCGCGTCCCCAATGATCCCCTCTACAAGGACCTCTGGTACCTCAAGCAGATCGGCGCGCCGGAGGCCTGGAACTACAGCCTCGGCTTCGAAGGCGTGCCCATCGCCATCATCGACTCCGGCGTGGACATCGACCACCCGGACCTCAAGGCCAACATCTGGCACAACCTGAAGGAGATCCCCAATAACGGCATCGACGACGACGGCAACGGCTACGTCGACGACGTCAACGGCTGGGATTTCGTGGACAACGACAACACGCCCCAGCCCGACGTCAGCGGCACCTACAGCAAGCTGGGCGCCAACCACGGGACGATCAACGCCGGCATCGCCGCGGCCGTCGGCGACAACGGCAAGGGCGGCGTCGGCGTGACCTGGTCGTCCACGATCATGGCGCTCCGGGTCCTGGACTCCGACGGCAACGGGAGCCCGAGCGACGTCGTCAAGGCCGTCGAGTACGCGGTGGCCAACGGCGCCAAGGTCATCAACCTCAGTTTCGCCGGGACGACCAACAGCGACATCCTGGACATCGCCCTGCGCCGCGCCTACGACGCCGGGGTCTTCGTCGTCGCCGCCTCCGGCAACGCTCCCGACAACGGCGCCGCCGTCGACCTGGACAAGACGCCGCTTTATCCGATCTGCGCCGACCTGGGAGCCGACGAGAACTTCATCTACGGCGTCGCCGCCACCGACGAGAACGACCTGAAAGCCTCTTTTTCCAATTACGGCTCCGGCTGCGTGGACATCAGCGCGCCCGGCACCCATGTCATCTCGACCCAGCTTTACCTTCCCAACAACAAGGATTTCGACCAGCCTTACGGCGGCTA
>JBAIWZ010000116.1:0-1654 GCA_037916955.1 Acutalibacteraceae bacterium
CGACGCGATCGACACGACCGTCTCGGACGAGCCGGACAAGATCAAGGACGCCGGGCTGGCCGTCGAATCGGCCCGGGAGAAGCTGGCCGTGAGCCAGAAGGCGCTGGACGACCTCAAGGCCGGCGCCGACGAATTGGACATCAAGACCCAGCGCAACCTGGTCGCGCAGAAGGAATCGGCCCTGGCCGACGCCCGTGACAGCCTCGCCGGCTGCTTCGTCCGGGCGCCGTTCGACGGTTCGCTGTCGAAGGTCGGCGTCAAGAAGGGCGACACGGTATCGAACGGGACGACGCTGGTCTCGCTGATGACCGACCAGCGCGTCGCGGACATCGTTCTCAACGAGATCGACGCCGCCAAGGTCAGGGTCGGGCAGAAGGCGACGGTCACGTTCGACGCCATCGACGGTTTCTCGGTGACCGGAAAGGTCGTCGAGCTGGATTCGGTCGGCGCGGTCAGCCAGGGCGTCGTCACCTACGGCGCCAAGATCGCCTTCGACGTCCAGGACCCGCGGGTCAAGCCGGGCATGACCGTGTCGGCGGCGCTGATCCTGGACATGAAGCAGGACGCGCTGCTGGTGCCGAGCGCGGCGGTCAAGTCGCAGGGCGGCCAGTCGTACGTCGAAGTGGCGCCTTCCGGCGCGGACGTATCGCGCGGTTCGGCCTCGTCCGGCGTCGTCCTGTCCGCGGTCCCGGCGCGGCGCCAAGTCCAGGTCGGCGAGTCGGACGACACGCAGACGGAGATCCTCAGCGGCCTTCAGGAAGGCGATATCGTCGTGACCCGGACGATCGCGCCGGCCGCGGCGGCCACCCAGTCCTCGAGCAGCCGGAGCGCTTTGCAGATCCCCGGCCTGACCGGGGGCGGTCCGACGATGGTCACCGGCGGCGGAGGAGGCCGGGGCGGATTCAACCGGAATTGACGCGTCGGAATTCAAAAAGCGGCCGCCGGAAGGCGCCACTTTTGTTATCTGAAGACCGGCCGCACTCTATCGCCAGAAGATCATCACCGCGGCGAAGACGAGGTAAAGGCCGATCAGGACGACGCCTTCCGCCCGGCGCAGCCCCTCGCGCAGGCTCACCGTCGTCAGCGCGTAGACGCTCATGCCGGCGAGCCAGAACACCCCGAACATTATCATCGGGGACGGACGGCCGAGATCGAACAGCAAGGCGGCCGGGAAGATGCCCGCCAGCAGCCTCAGGGTGTTGCTGTTGAAGGCGGTGCTGACGACGGCGATCGACCGGCCGCGCCGGTTGAAGTAGGCGGCTTCGAGGACGTTCGGCACCGAGGTCAGCACGGCCAGGACGAGCGTGCCGAGCAGGGCCGCGGGCAAGCCCCAGCCGGCGGCGAGTTCCACGGCGGAATCGACGGTCGTGACGCTGGCGCCGACGATGAGCGCCAGGGAAAGAAGGACGGCGGCGAAGGTCGCCGCGCCCGCGGCCGGTCGGCGTTCCGCCGCCTCGGTCAGCCCGGACAGGGCCCTGCCCAGGTACTGCTTGACCAGGACCGGCAGCCGGATCCGTTCCAGGCCGGCCGCGCCGACGGTCGAAAAAAAGACGTAGGGGATCAGCGACACGGCCAGCACGGCGAGGGCCGTCATCGGCGACAGCCAGCCGGCGATCAAAGCGCAGACGGCCAGCGTCACGATCAGGTTGCTCCC
>JBAIWZ010000117.1:0-1679 GCA_037916955.1 Acutalibacteraceae bacterium
GTTCATGGCCTGCGGCATGTTGTCCGAGGCGTCGAAGACCGTGCTCTTGGAGTTCAGCAGGAGCTCCGCGGAGCGCTTGCTGATGTCATCCGGGTAGTCGCTCGTCGGGACCTTGTTGTTGGCCGACAGGGCGCCGCCGCGCTTGACCCAGATGTCCTGCGCGTCGGCCGAGACGAGCCAGTTCATGAGCGCGGCGGCCTGGGGCGTGTTGTGGAACATGCCGAACAGGTCACCGGCCACCTCGAGGGAACCGGTGTACTGGGCGTCGATGTCGGGGAACGGGAAGAAGTTGTAGTCAGTGCCAGCCTTGAGCTTGGCGAACGCGCCGAGGCCGGTGATGAAGCTCGCCTGGTGGTGGAAGAGGCAGCCGGGCGGCGTGGAGAAGAGCTTGTCGCCGCCGTTGGCGAAGTTCGTCGCCAGGACGTAGTTCGCCCCGCCGTACGACTTGCTGACGACGTCACCGAACTGCTGCCAGGCAGCCTTGATCTTCGGGTCGGTCCACTTGACCTTGCCGTTGTACCAGTCCGTGTACGTCTGGGCGCCGGCGGTCCGGAGGACGAAGTCCTCGATCCAGTCGGTGCCAGGCCAGCCGGACGCGGCGCCCGACTCGAGCCCGACGCACCACGGGTTCTGGGCCTTGCTGGCGTTCTGCGTGATCAGGCTCTGGAGGTCCTGCCAGGTCGCCGGCGGCGTGGTCACGTTGACGACCTTGGGGTTGTACCAGATCAGGCCCTTCACGGACATCTTGATGAAGACGCCCACCAGCTTGCCCTGGACCGTGCCGAGGTCGACGAGCGACCCGGCCGTGTTGGCCTTGTAGCTGTTGAGGTCCAGGACGCTCGAGAGATCCTGGAGCGCGCCCTGCTGCGCGTACTCGGCCATCTGGCCCGGACCCGGCAGGCCGGCCAGGTCGGGCAGCGTGCCCGACTTGATTCCGGCGCTCAGCTGCGCGTTGAGATCGCGGCTGCCCGTGTACTGGACGGTGACGCCGGTCTGGTCCTCGAACGGCGTGACCATGGCCATGAACGAGGCCTGCTCGTCGCCGGTCCAGGTGCCGATGACGGTGACTGTGCCGCCGATGTGGCCGAGCGATCCGCTCGCCCCGGCGGAGGGGCTCGAGGATCCGGCGGCCGAGCCGGACGCTGCGGGCGCCGACGATGCCGGCGCGACCGACGGCGAGGGCGTGGCGGCGTTGCTGCACGCGCTGACGGCCAGCCCGAACACCGCCATCAGCGCAAGCGCGCGACGAAATGGAACGATGGTCACCCGTGTGTCTCCTTTCCATCGCCGGCGGACCCGGCTGGGGTTCCTCGCTGCGATCCAGCTGGGGCTGGCTCGCGGGCGAGATCGTCGATGGCCCTGCTCCCTGGGCCGTTCCGGCCGCCCGGCGGGGCCGCCGACATGCGGACAAGCAGCTCTGTCCCCAGGAGCGTCCGCGCGGGGACGGCCCGGCCCTCGATCAGCTCGAGGATCGCCTGACCGGCGGCGATGCCGAGGTCGAAGGCGGGCAGGCGGACCGTCGTCAGGGGTGGATCGAAGAAGGCGGCCAGCGGAATGTCGTCGAAGCCCACGACCGAGACGTCGGCGGGGACTCGCAGGCCGGCGCCACGGATCGCTCCGAGGGCGCCCAGGGCGACGACATCGCTGGCGACGAAGACTGCGGAGGGGCGAGGCGTTTC
>JBAIWZ010000118.1:0-1684 GCA_037916955.1 Acutalibacteraceae bacterium
CCGCTGCCGGCCACGGCGACGAAGAGGCCGTTGCCGTAGGTCACGGCGTCCCAGCTGTTATTCGGCGTCGTGCGCGCGGTCCAGTTGATGCCGTCTGGCGAGGTCTGCACGCGGTTGCTGGCGCCGCTGTTGGCGACGGCGACGAACAGGCCGTTGCCGTAGGCGATCGACTGCCAGCCGTTGTTGGCCGCGCCCGAACGCTGGGTCCAAGCCGTGCCGGCGGAAATGATGTTGCCCACGACTTCCAGCTTTTCGCCCGGCGCGGACGTGCCGATGCCGACGTTGCCGGAGGCAGTAATGCGCAACCTCTCGTAAGCCGTCGCGGTACCGGTGTTGGTGGTATTGAAAGCGAGGTAAGCGCCCTGCGCCGTGTCCGTCCAAGTCTCAGCCGCGGCGGCGAAGACGGCCGCGCGTCCGCCGGAAGAGAAGGCTGTGGAACCGTAACCGCGGCCGCCGATGGCGAAGAGCTGGTTGTCGAGCGTCACGGCTGTCGGCGCGGCGCTCGTGCCGTTGGCACGGCGGAAGATGATGTTCGGTGGGGCTCCGCCGTAACGATCGTAGTACATCGAGGTCGTGGTATTGCTGCTGACGTGGAGAATGCCCAGGGGCGCGTCCGTGCCGATGCCGACGTTCACGGCGTTAGCGCCCGTACCGCCGAGTACGAGGGAGTTGGACGCGCCGACAATCGCGTAGGAACCGATTGCCGTGGCGTTGGTCAGGCTGTCGGATGAGGCGTCGGCCTGGTAACCGATGAAAGTGTTATTCGCACCGGCTACGATCGTGTCACCGGCGTTATTGCCCACGGCGGTGTTGTTCGAGCCGGAACTCACGTTAGACAAGGCACTGTAACCGAGAGCGGAGTTGCTTTGGCCTCCGATGACCGAATTCAAGGCGCCGGAGCCGAAGCCGCTGTTGTACGAACCGCTGGCCATCCAAAGGACCGAGCTGCCGAAGGCGGCGTTATAGCTGCCAGTGACATTAGAGTACATGGCGTACTGCCCCATGGCAGTGTTGTAGTTGCCGGACAAGTTCCAGTTCAAGGTGTTGTAGCCGACGGCGGTATTCCTCTGGCCAGTCGTGTTGGAATAGCCGGAGTTGGAACCGACGAAAGTATTCAGCTGACCGCCGCCCGCGGCGTTGTTGACGCGTCCGGTATTGGTACCGACGAACAAGTTCGTCGCGTTGTCGGAATGCAGCCTGACAATCTCGGTGCCGGAGCTGTTGCGCAACAGGATGAGCGGATTGGCGTTACTCTGCGTGGCGTTCGCGTCGATGACGAATTGCGAGATGTCGACCGAACCGTCGATGTGCAGCGCGCCGACCGGCGAAGCCGTCCCGATACCGACGTTGCCGCTTAAGAACGCGTGCGGACCGGACGACTGGGCGACCAAACCCCGACTGGTCGTGGTGATGGCCGCGGCGTCGGTCTTGGCGTAGACGCCCACCGAGGATTGTTTTTCCAACTGGGCTCCCCAGACGCCCATGTTCTGGGTGCCGTTGATGATGTAGAAAGTAGCGGTTCCGGTGGAAGCGCCGTCAAAAGCCTGCGTGACCGAACAGCGCTTCCAAGACGTGTTCGCCATGCAGGAGACGATCGCGCCGGTTTCATTGCCCGAATTGATCTGCAGGTTCAGCTGCACGACGTTGCTACTGGCCCTGACCCAGACACTGCCGGTCCAAGTCG
>JBAIWZ010000119.1:0-3770 GCA_037916955.1 Acutalibacteraceae bacterium
TTCCTGGCCTATCCCGAAGGCATCTCCAACGCTGCCGTCCGCGACGCGGTCAAGGCCGCCGGTTATGAGGCGGCGCGGTCGTTCCAGGGCGGAGTCCTGAACGACGCCTCGCGGATCTTCGGCCTGCGGTCGGTGATGGTCACCGACGACATGGCGCAATTCGAGTCGTATCTGACCGGCGAACAGAAGAAATGAACGCTTCCATCCGGAAAAGACTGATGAGCGAGGCGGCCCGGCTGATATCCGCCGACGACCCCTCACATGACCTTAACCACGCCCGCCGGGTGCTGGGCCTGGCCGAGCGTCTCGGCCGCGCCGCCGGCGCCGATCCCGACGTGGTCGTGCCGTCCGCGCTGTTCCACGACCTGGTCATCTTTCCGAAGAACGATCCGCGTTCGGCGCGGGCCCAGGACCTGAGCGCCGCCGCGGCCGGACGGATCCTCCGCCGGACGCCGGGCTATCCGCGTCCCAAGATCGCCGCCGTCGAATACGCGATCCGCTGCTGCTCGTTCTCGAAGGGCATCGTGCCGGACACGATCGAGGCGCGCGTGCTCCAGGATGCCGACGGCCTCGAGGCCGCGGGCGCGGTCTCGATCATGAGGACCTTCGCCTCGTCCGGCCAGATGCGGCGCGCGTTCTATGAGCCGTCCGATCCATTCTGCCGCCGCCGCGCCCCGACGCCGAAGGAGTTCGCCCTCGACCTTTTCTACGCCCGCCTGCTCGTCGTCGCCGGACGGATGCACACGCCGCTGGCCAGACGGCTGGCGCGCCGCCGCACGGTTTTTCTCAGGAAATTCCTCGCCGAGTTCGCCCGCGAACTGGACGAGTCGTCCGGCCGCAAATAAAAAATCCCCCGCCGAAGCGGGGGAGGGCGAATGAGGCCTCGGGGACCTCATTTTTTGTCGAGGAAGGAACAGATGGCGGCGCGCACCGCGGCCGCCTTCTTTGCCCAGGACTTGCCGTTCTCGACGAACAGCATGCCCGGATGGCCCTTCCAGACCTTGCGGATCGCCTTGCCGAGGGCGGCCGCCTGTTCATAGGTCTCGCCGCGCGCCGGGTTGTTCCGGCAGCTGGCCTTGTAGACCTTCTTCGGCGGCGTCTCCAGGCAGATCACGAGGTCGTACTGGGAGTACTCGTGGGCGCGCTCCGTGCGGCAGACCTTCTCCAGCTCGGCAAGTCCGCCTTCCATGTAGGCGGCGCCGTCGACCGTGCCGCGGTCGAGGAGCAGCGCCTGCTTGCCGTCGCGGACAGCCTGGAGGTCGGAGATCGTCTCGAAGCCGCGCTGCACCCGGTAGATGGTGCGCTGGAACTTGCGCATGCCGATCTCGTCGCCGACCGGCGGTTTGACGCCGACCTGGGCGATGACGATCGAGGCCACCTCGGGGACGCAGTGGATCCGGCCCCCGAACTCCTTCTGCAGGAGCGCCATGATGGTGCTCTTGCCCGAGCACGGGCCGCCGGTGAGGACGATCCGCGGGATGCGTTTCGGCAGAAGCTCGCGGATCGGGCGGTCGGCCTTGGAGTCGGCCAGGTCGCGGGCCAGGCGCGCCAGGTGGCGGTTGGTCAGCGAGTTGGTCACCTCGACGGCGTCGCCGATCCAGGGCGGCAGGACGACCTTGTAGTCCGGATCCGGCATCTCGAACTCGGCGAGCACCAGCCCGGCGAGCGGACCGTGGAAGTAGTCGATCTCCCAGCCGTCGCGCAGGTAGCGCGTCTTGACGATGACGTCGGTCAGGGAGTCCAGCAGGAACCGGGCCGTTTCCAGGTCCGTCGGCTGGTTGTGCTCCTTGCGGCTGACGCCGTGGCCCGTCTTCTTGGTCAGCTCGGCCTCGCGGTCGTCCGTGATCCGGACGCGCAGGCTGTAGCTCGGCGGGGTCTCGAAATATCCCTGGACGATCTCCTTGCGCGGGGAGCGCTGGATGTCCGGATCGACGGCTTTGACGACGAAGCGCCGCTCGTCTTCGTTGACGACCTTCATTTGCGGCCTCCTTTTTTCAAGGACCTTCTTCCGGCAGCGCCGGACAGGGGAGTGTAGGCCGGCGTCGCCCGGTTGTCAACGGCCGGCGTCCCCGGGGCCCCTTCCGTCAGGCGGCGTCTGGTATAATGTATGTGGATCTATGAACCGGCCGGCATTATTGCGACAACCACGGGTCGATTACCTCATCCTCGTCCTCGTCGGACTGGCCATGGCCGCCGATTTTTTCCTGCCGCCCGGGATCAGGCTGTTCTTGTTCGCCGTGCCGCTGGCCGGAGCCGTGCCGACGTTCGCGAGCGCCTACCGGGGGCTCCGCCGCCGGCAGATCAACATCGAGGCCTTCAACAGCTTCGCCCTGGTCGTGTCGTTCGCCACCGGCGAGATCCGTTCCGCGGCCTTCATCGTGCTGATGCTGACGTCGGCCCGTTTGCTGGAGTTCTACACCGAATCGCGGGCGCACCGGGCGATCGAGGAACTGCTGAAGCTCAAACCCACGAAAGCATTTCTCGACGATCCGTCCGGGCCGCGCGAAGTTCCGGTCGCCGACGTCCGCCAGGGGCAGATCGTGGTCGTCCGCGGCGGAGAGCGGGTGCCGGTCGACGGGATCGTCGTTTACGGCGAGTCCTACGTCAACGAGGCGCCGGTCACGGGCGAATCCCGGCCGGTCCGGAAAGTGCTGAACGACGAGGTCTTCAGCCTGACCCTCAACGAGTCCGGCGTCATCAAGATCAGGGCCGTTCGCGTCGGCAAGGAATCGACCGTCGAGCGGATGGTCGCGCTGATCGAGGAGGCCTCGCGGCACAAGTCGCGGTCCGAGCGCCTCGCCGACAGGTTCGCCGCCTATTTCCTGCCCGCCATCATCTTCATCTCTGGCGCCGTGTACCTGCTTACGCGGAGCCTGTCCAGCGCCATCGCGATCTTCCTCGTCGCCTGCGCCGACGACCTGGCGGTGGCCATACCTCTGGCGGTCACCGCCACGCTGCGGCAGGCGGCGCAGATGGGCGTCATCATCAAGGGCGGCCGCTGGTTGGACGCGCTGGCCGACATCCGCACCTTCGTCTTCGACAAGACCGGCACCCTGACCTACGGCACGATGTCGGTCCGCGACGTCGTCATCGAGCCGGGCATCGACGAGTCGAAGTTCTGGCTGGCGCTCGCGGTTTCCGAGAAATTCTCCGGACATCCGGTCGGCCGGGCGGTCTTCCGCGAGGCCTTGACGCACTGCCGGACCGCCCCCGATCCCGAACGCTACGAGACCGTTCCCGGAGCCGGGGTCATCGCCTGGGCCGGCGACGACCAGTTCCTGGTCGGCAACGGCAAGATCCTCGAGGGGCGGCCGGTCGAGGGGCCGGAGGCCGTCCTGAACGACCTTCGCCAGGCGAGCGAGGCCAGCGGCAAGACCGCCTTCGTGGTCGTCGTCAACGGCCGTTATGCCGGCCGTCTGACGGTCGCCGACGTGCCCCGGTCCGAGGCCGCCGGCAGCCTGCGCCGGCTCAAGAAGCTCGGGGTCGAACGCAACCTGATGTTCACCGGCGACAACGCCGCCGTCGCCGGGCGGGTCGCCAAGAGCCTGGGCCTGGACGACTTCAGGGCGGCCATGTCTCCGGAGCTGAAGATGCGCGAACTCGGGACGCTGCGGCGGCGCGGCCGCGTCGCCATGGTCGGCGACGGCATCAATGACGCCCCGGCCCTGGCTGCAGCCGACGTCGGCATCGCCATGGGCGGGGGAGGAACGGCCGTGGCGGTCGAGGCCGCGGACGTGGTCATCCTGACCGACAACCTCGACCGCCTGCCG
>JBAIWZ010000120.1:0-4585 GCA_037916955.1 Acutalibacteraceae bacterium
AACTGCCCCAAGTCGGGAGAGCGGCCAGTATTTTTTCAGCCGGCCGGTTCGGCGGCAGACCGTCATTAATATATGGACGCCGAAAAGACCATGGTCGTACGGAGAATAGGCCTCAATCAAGCCAAAAATAATACTGATAAGGTTGGCGGCGCTTTCTGATATAATGTACTAGCACTGTGGATATCTGAAATCTTACATTTATGCGTAAAAATGAGTCGCGGCAGGCGTCGGCGTTCGTCTCGGTCCTGGCCCTGGTAATGATGAGCGTTTTCTGGCCCGGAGGGGCGGGACTCGCCGCCACGGGGGTGCCCAAGATCCTGAGCCATCAGGGACGTCTCCTGGACTCGGGCGGCAACCTGCTGGGCGGAGCGGGCACGCAGTACTGCTTCAAGTTTTCTTTTTTCGACAACGCCACGGTCGGCCTGGGCGCCCAGCTTTGGCCCGTCGGCGCTCCGTCGACCATGACGGTGACGGTGAAGAACGGCGTCTATAACGTGGGCATCGGCGACGTCGCGTCCGGCGGCGATCCGCTGACCTTCGACTTCCAGTCCACGGACACGACCTTCCTGAACATCCAGGTGGCCGCCAAGGTCGGCGCGACCTGCGCGCCGGGCGACGGCGCCGAGGTCTTCGAGAACCTGTCGCCGCGCCAGCCGGTCTACGCCAGCGGCTACTCCATCAACTCGGATACCGTGGACGGTTTTCACGCGGCGCAGTCGGCCACCGGCAGCCAGGTGGCGGCGCTGACGGGCGGGAGCCTGGTCCTGGGCGACGTCAATCCCCAGGTCAACGTCACCGGCGCCAACACCCTGACGCTGCAGGGCGGCGCGGGGACGGGGGACGTCCAGTTCTTTTCCGCGGCCAACAAGCTGACCTCGGCCGGCAACCTGACGGTCGCCGGGACGGCGACCTCGGGCGGGGGATACATCGCCAGCGGCGCGGCCGTCGATCTGAGTTCCGGCGCCAACGAGGACCTGACGCTCGACGCCAACGGCACCGGCAACCTGGTCCTGGTCGGCTACGATTGCAGCGGCAATGCCAACGGCGGGAAGCTGACCGCCAACGCCGCCGGCGTCGTCACCTGCGCGGATGACATTTCCGGCGGCGCGCCGGAGTGGAACACCATCGCCGCGCCGCTCGGCAACCTGTCGCTGGCGATGGGCGCCAACACCTCGACCTTCACTTTCGGCGCGGCCACCGGAGCGAGCGATCTTTTCAAGTTCATCGATACGGCGGGCAATACCGGCAGCGGACACATCGTCGACATCGAGACCGCCGCCGGATCGTCGGCCATGCCGTTCAGGGTCGCCGCCGGCGGCACGACGCTCATCGATACCGGCGCGAACGGCCTGCTGACGCTGGGCACGATCGCCGGCGCCAGCCCCCTCGTCCTCGAGGGCGCGACCGTCGATGCCAATCAGACGAGCATCGCCGTCACCGATCCGACCGCGGCCAGGATAATCACTTTGCCCGATGCCTCGGGCACCGTCGCCGTCTCGGCCTCGGGCAACATCGCGCTATCGGCCTCCGGCAACGTCAGTTTTACCGGCACCCTTCCGATCGCGAACGGCGGCACCGGCAACACCGTCTACACGACCGGCCAGTTCGTCGCCTATGACGGTTCCAAGCTCGCTTCCTCCGGTTACGACAACGCTTCTTTTGCCGCGGCCGTCCATACCCACGCCGTCCTGAGTCAGGGCGTTGGCATTGCCGCTTTCTCATATAACGGCAGCACGGCCCAGACCGTGGCTCTCGCCGACACGGCCGTCGTTCCCGGCGCATACGGCAGCGCCACTCAGGTCGGAACTTTCACCGTCGACGCCCAGGGCCGCCTGACCGCCGCGGGCAACGTCACTATCGCCGGCGTCGCGCCGGGCGGCTCCGCCGGCGGTGACCTCTCCGGCGCCTATCCCAACCCGACCGTGGCCCGGATCAACGGCGCGCTTCTCGGCTCGACCGCGGCCACCTCCGGCCATCTGCTCGTGGCCGACGGCAGCCAATGGGCGGGCGTGGCCCTCTCCGGCGATGCCGCCTTGGCGTCGACCGGCGCCATCACCCTCAAGAATACCGGCACGCCCGGAACCTACGGCTCGGCCACTTCGGTCCCGGTGCTCACGACCGACGCCCAGGGCCGGGTGACCGCCGTCGTCGACACCGCGATCGCCCTGGCCGCGAACCAGATCGCCTCCGGCACCTTGGCCGTCTCCCGAGGCGGCACAGGTCTTTCCACTTTCAGCACGGGCGACTTGATCTTCGCGTCGGCCGCCGACACCCTCTCCGCCTTGTCAGCCGGCGGTGCCGGTCAGGTCCTGAAGATCTCGGGCGGCGTTCCGACCTGGGGCACCGACAACAACACCATCTACAGCGCCGGAACCGGCCTGCTTCTCGGCGGCACGACCTTCTCGGTCGATCCGACCGCCATCAACCTTCCGGACCTGGCCGGCGTCCTTACCATTGACCAGGGCGGCACGAACGCTACCTCCGCCAACTTCACATCCGGCAAGTTCCTCGCGTACGACGGCGTCAGGATCTCTTCCACCGTCTACGATCAGACCTCGTTCCTCGTCTCCGAGTCCGACACGCTGGCGACCGTCACCGGCCGCGGCGCCACGACCTCCACGGCTTCCTCATTCCTGGGCGGCCTCACTGCCGGAGGAGCCGCGGTCAATCTGAACGCCTCGTTCAATTTCCCGACGAACATCAATACCGGAACTTCGACCGGCGCGGTGTCGATCGGCAACGGCGCGGCCGGCGCGCTGACGTTCGCCTCCGGCGCCGCCTCGTCGATGGATGTCGCCGGCTCCCTGACCATCACCGCTGGCGCCGCTTCGACCTGGTCGACGAGCGCCGGCGACCTGACCCTGCAAGGCGGCTCCGGGACCGTTTCCCTGGGCAGTTCGTCCGGTCTGACATCCGCCGCCGGCCTGACGGTCTCCACCGGTTCCGGGAACATCGTTCTGCAGCCGGCCGGGCCGGGGACGACGGCGAACGTCCAGATCGGCGCGGGCGGCGCGGGTTCGACCAATCCCGACCTTCTGGCCCTCGACGTGAAGTCCAATACCGGAGATCCGGCCGGCGTGAACGGCGAAACGTATTACAACGCGGCGGCCGGAAAATTCCGCTGTTTCGAAAGCGGGGCGTGGCGTGATTGCATCCCGACGCAGGATTTCGCGCTTTCGGCCCTGACGGCGGCCGTCGGCGCCAATTCGATCAACAACGGCGACAACGCGCAGACCTGGAACTGGTCGCTGACGACGGCGGATCAGACGGGCATGGCGTTCGAGGAGAACGCCGCGTCAACCGCCAGCGGAGCGCCGGCCATCGTCACCGCGCAGACGCAGGCCGCTTCGACGGCCATGCCGTTGTACGTGAAAAATCTGGGCAATGCGGCCAGTTTCCGCGTGGATGACCAGGCCGGCGATACGACCCCGTTCCTGATCAGCCAGAACGGCAACGTCGCCATCGGCGCCGAGTCCTTCGATCCGATCGATCCGGAAATGCTGAAGGTCGAAGGAGGCACCGGCAGTTCGACCAACATCATCAGCGGCTACGGCGACCTCAACAGTTACCTCCAGCTCAACATCCATAACCGGAACGCCGGCGGCAGCGCCTCGTCGGACATCGTGGCGACCGCCGACAACGGCAACGATACCGTCAATTACATCGACGTCGGCATCAACTCGTCCGGCTACAACGATCCCGCCTACACCATCGGCGGTCCGGACGACGGGTATCTCTATACGAACGGACAGAATCTGGCCATCGGAACGCAGACCTCGGGCAAGAGCCTGCTGTTCCATACCGGAGGCACTCTGACGTCGAACGAGCGCATGAGGGTCGACGGCAGCGGCAACGTGGGCATCAACACGACCAGCCCCGGATCGACCCTGGACGTCAAGGGCGTGATCCGCCTGTCCGGCAGCACTTCCGGATACGTCGGTTTTGCCCCGGCGGCGGCGGCCGGTTCGACGACCTATACGCTGCCGAGCGCCGACGGACTCAGCGGATACGCGCTGACCACGGACGGTTCGGGAGTGCTGGCGTGGACCAGCGTTACCGGTCATTTTCAGCGGATCGGCACGACATTATCGCCCTTGATCGCCGGCGATGACATCACCACGTCGGGGAACATTTATACCTCGGGCACGGGCACTATCACCTCGGCCGGTCTGCTGACAGGAAATGCCGGCCTGACCGTTTCCGGCGCAGCCGTCAGTTTGAACGACAGTTCGAACTACGCGGTCAACATCGCCACCGGAGCTTCCACCGGATCCGTGTCGATCGGCAACGGTGCGGCCGGCGCGATCAGCGTCACTTCCGGTTCCGGGTTGACCTTCACTGGCGGCGCCGCGTCGAGTTTCGACACGACGGCCGGCGATATCACCCTGCAGCCGGCCGGCAGCGGCACGACCGCCATCGTTCAGATCGGCGCGGGCGGCGCGGGTTCGTCCACTCCCGATCTGCTGGTCGTGGACGTCAAAAGTGACAACATAGCGGACCCGGCCGGCACGAACGGCGCGATCTATTACAACGCTGTCAGTAAAGCGTTCCGGTGCTTCATCTTCGGTTCGTGGTCAAATTGCGA
>JBAIWZ010000121.1:0-4047 GCA_037916955.1 Acutalibacteraceae bacterium
CGGTTTTCCAGGATAACAACCTGGCGACGAAGCGGCCGCAGGTCGCTCTGAAGCGGCCGGACGGGACGCTCTGGCGCGGCAACAGCGGACAGCTCTGGGTCGATCCGGCCTCGATCGACGTCTGGAAGTACAACGTCGCCCTGGCCAAGGAGGCCTACGCCGGAGGCTTCGACGAGATCCAGTTCGACTACATCCGTTTCCCCTCGGACGGGGACATGGCGGCGCTCCGCTACCCGGCCTACGACGGGCGCCGGACCAAGGCCCAGGTCATGTCCGATTTCTTCACCTACCTCGACCGCGAGCTCCGGGTCCGGACCGGCGTGCCGATCTCGGTCGACCTCTTCGGCCTGACCTACTGGCAGCACAACACCGACATGGGCATCGGCCAGCGCCTGGATTCGGCCGCGCCGCGGTTCGATTTCATCTCGCCGATGGTCTACCCGTCCCATTACCCGCCGGGATTCGAGGGTTTCGCCAATCCCGCCGACCACCCCTACGAGGTCGTTCACGACAACCTGGTCAAGGGACGGGACCTGCTCACCCAGATGGCCACCAGGCTGGTCTCCGATCAGGGCGCCGGCGCCGGGGGCATCGCTTCTTCGCGGCCCTGGATCCAGGACTTCAACATGGGCGCGACCTACGACAAGGCCAAGGTCAGGGCCCAGATGAAGGCGGCGACCGACGCCGGGGCCAGCGGCTGGCTGCTTTGGAACGCCGGCAACGTCTACACCGAGAGCGCCCTTGAGCCGGCGTCTTGAGTCGGATACAATTACGTATATGTCACCGAATTCCGAAAAACGCGGATCGATCGTCCGGAGAGGCACTTTATTGATCATGCTGGCCGCCGGGCTGGCCGTCGTCGGCGCCGGCTGCGGCCAGGGCCAGGTGGCCATCCCGCCGCAGCGGATGAACGAGGAGTCGGCGCTGTCGGCTCCGCCGCCCGCCAGCCTCAAACAGACCATGGATAACACCAATCAGCAGACTGACGAGGCCGCCAAAGCCCAAGCCGCACAGGGACCTATGAACACCAGCGAAGGAACAGAGAACCCCGGATCCAAGGTCTGGGCGCGTCCGACGTCGTTCCCCGGGATCCTGCCGCCGGCGGAACTCCAGAACAAGGAGGCGGAGATCGTCACGGACAAGGGAACGATCGTCTTCGATCTGCTCGGCGACGTCGCGCCCAAGGCCGCGTCCAATTTCATCGCCCTGGCCCGCAGCGGCTTTTATGACGGCCTGAAATTCCACCGCGTCGTGCCCGGCTTCGTCATTCAGGGCGGCGATCCGCTCACCAAGGACGACTCGCTCCAGGCCAAGTGGGGGACCGGCGGCCCCGGCTACCAGTTCGAGGACGAGAAAGTGACCCTCGACTACAACGCCGGCATCGTGGCCATGGCCAATTCCGGCGCCAATACCAACGGCAGCCAGTTCTTCATCGTGCTCGAGGACCAGCCGTCGCTGCCCAAGCAATACACCATTTTCGGCCGCGTGACCTCCGGCATGGACGTGGTCAGGAAGATCGCCGCGAACGACGTCATGCGCTCGATCAGCATCGAGGACAAGAAATAACCCGCTGGCGCAACGCCAGCCCTTTCCGGAAACTATGGAACCCGCCCTGCCGCCGCTTCACCCGAAACTGCCGCGCCTGCTCGACTATCTCGGATTGACCGTGGTCGATGCCGTCAAATGGAACGTCCTGCTCTGCCGCGAGTCCAAGGCCGAGGGCAAAGAGGCGACCGTCATCCTGAAGTTCGGCAGCGATCCCCGGAAAGCCGCCAGCACGGATTACGAGGTCAAGATCCTGCGCGACGTCCTGCCGCAGTTCGAGACCAAATATTTCGAGCGCCTGGTCCTGCCCGAGTACGTCAGCGACGACACCTTCGACGGCCTGCGCTGGGTCATCACCAAGTACATCAAGGGCAAGCCGCTCCTGTACGACTGGTCGGAACTGAACACCAAGCCGGACATCCTCGGCGGCAAGAGCCTGGGCCTGGAGGTCGCCAAGTACGCCGTCGACGTCCTGCGCGACCTGCGCCTGGTAGACGTCGACCACATGCCGGATTTCGTCCGCCGCTTCGATTTCAACGTCTGGTTCGGCCATTTCCGGGAGCGGGCCGCCGAGCTGGTCGGCCGCGGCATCATGAGCCAGGAGACGGTCGACCGCGCCGTGGCGCTCTTCAATTCGATGGCCACCGAGCGCTTCCAGGGCAACATGTTCACGAACGGCGACTTCTATCCGCGCAATTTCATCCTGCTGCCGGGCGGCAAGATCGCCGTGGCCGACTGGGTCGGCGGGATCGATCCCTGGGAGTTCGTGGCGATGAAGGCCTGGATCATGATGTGGGGCAACCCGCGCTGGCAGGCCGCCTACATCAAGGAGATCAAGAAGCATTTCCCGGTCGACGTCGAGATGATGCAGGTCGGCCTCCTGGTCAAGGCGGCCAACCGCCTCTACCTGTGGCGCGAGATGACGGAAGACCACATCGGCTTCGCCCGCTCCCAGCTCCTGACCTACTTCAACAACTGCCTGGACGCTAAGTACGTCCAGGACATCTTCGCCGAAGACAGGTAATCGTCCGCCATGGAAACCGCCGCCGACGTCCTGAAGGAGATCGAACAGCGCTCGCGCTGGGAGTTCTTGCCTATCATCGGGGCGGAGAAGGCGGCTTTTCTCGAACAGCTCGTCCGCGACAAGCGGCCCTGCCGGGCGATCGAGGTCGGCGTGATGACGGGTTACACGACCATCGTCATCGCCAAAAACCTGCCGTCCGGCTGTCATCTGCTCGGCATCGAGATCAGCGAGGACATGGCCCGCCAGGCCGAGGCCAATCTGGCCCGGTCCGGGTTCGGCAAAACGGTCATGGTCATCCGGGGCGATGCCCGCGAGCGCCTCGCCGACGCTACCGGCACTTTCGACCTGGTCTTCCTCGACGCCCAGAAGTCGCAGTATCTCAGTTACCTGAAGAAGCTCGAACCCAAGCTCAATCCGGGGGCGGTGATAGTGGCCAACGGCGTCGCCCAGTTCCGCCGCGAGAGCCTCGGTTACCTTGATTACGTCAGGAAATCCGACCGCTACCAGAGCAGCAGCCGGGTGTTCGGCGGCGACGCCATGGAGGTCAGCATTTTCAAGGGTTGAGCGGCGCGGGAGGCTCGACGAAAAATGAGGCCAAGACAGGCCTTTTTTTGTTTGTGCCTGAGCCGAAAAATTGATAAAATGTATTTGATGTTAACGCGCGAGCTTATGGCATTTCGGCCCGGGGTTTTAAGGTCATTCGCGGCTTCGGCGGCCTTTTTTGCGCTGCTCGCGCTCCCGGCTGCCGTCGCGCCGGCGCTGGCCGCGACCCCGCCTCCGCCGCTGACCGTCAGCGTGACCGCGCCTCCGAGCGGCAACGTCGCCGGCTTCATCACCATCGCGGTAAAGACGAACCCCGGCGTTACCGGCCTCACGATCAACCGGGATGCCGCCGGCGGCGGCGCCGTCGTCCAGCAGCCGGTCAGCCTGTCCAACGCCACGCCATCGACGGACTGGTCGGTCATCTGGGACGTCACCAACATCTCCAACGGGTCGATCTACAACCTCACGGCTTCCTCCGTCGATCCGACGACCGGGATGATGGTGACCAGCCCGGCGGTCAAGATCACGGTCAATAATCCGGTCCCGCTGACCGTTACCCTGGCCTCTCCGCCGGCGGGCAGCGTTTCCGGGATCGTTACCATCGCGGCCAAGACCAGCCTGCCGGTCGGCGCCCTGGACATCCTGCGCGAGCCGGCCGGCGGCGGCGCCGTCACCCAGACGCCGATCGATCTGACCAGCGCCGCCGCGCCGGTGACCGATTGGACGGCGACCTGGGATGTTTCCAAGCTGGCCAACGGCTCCATCTACAAGCTCACCGCCTCGGCTCTCGACCCGGTCACGCAGAAGGCCGTCCTGAGCGCCCCGGTAACGATCACCGTCAACAACGCCGCGGCAATGGCCGTCCAGCTTGTCACCCCGGTCAACGGTTCGACCATCTCCGGCGGCTTCACCGTCACGGCCAAGACCAGCCTGCC
>JBAIWZ010000122.1:0-3245 GCA_037916955.1 Acutalibacteraceae bacterium
CCGCCGCCGACCGCCAACCTGACCAACGCCTCGCCCAAGACCGACTGGTCCTACACCTGGGACACGACCAAGTACGCCAACGGCGGCTATGCCATCACCGCCTCGGCGGTCGATCCCGGCACCGGCAAGACGGTGAGCGCGGCTCCGGCAACGGTCAACGTGGATAATGAGGCGGCCGAGGCGCTCAGCGTGAACCTCGTACAGCCCGCCGCGGGAAGCTTTTCGGGCATCATCCAACTCGCGGCCAAGACCAACCTGCCGGTCGTCATCGTTGACTTCGTTTTTGAGGCTGGCGGCGCTTACGCCCAGCCGCCGCTGATCCGGGTCAAGAGCGATCAGCCCAAGACGGACTGGACCGCCTCTTGGGACACCACCAAGTTCGTCAGCGGGACCTACAAGATCCAGGCCGTGGCCCTGAGCGCGACCCAGGTCTCCGCGACCAGCGCGGCCGTCAGCGTGGACGTCAAAAACGAGGTTCCCAAGATCGACGTCAGCCTGTCCGCGCCGGCCGGCGGCTCGACCATTTCCGGCGCCGCCGCCCTGTCCGCGACCACCAGCCAGCCCGTCCCGGCGCTGGATTTCGTCTTCGAGTCGGTGACCAGCGCCGCGGGGTCGACCCAGCCGGCGCCGGTGCATCTGGCCCCGTCTTCGCCCCAGGGATCCTGGAGCGCCACCTGGGACACGACCAAGATCGCCAACGGATCCTACCGCGTGAAAGCGGTGGCGCTCGGATCGGCCGGGCCGCTGGCCGCCAGCGCCGTCGCGACCGTGACCGTCGGCAACGAGATGTCCACGCCGCTGACCGTCGTCGTCACCATGCCCTCGGGCGGCGCGGCCTTGTCCAAGGTGACCGCGTTGTCGGCCACGACCAGCCGCAAGAGCGACCAGCTCGAGTTCCAGATAGCTCCGGCCGCCGGTTCCGCGGCCGTCGTCACCGTCAAAGCCAGTTCGTCGAGCGGCGACGGCATCTTATGGTCGGCCGTCTGGGACACTTACTCGTCGCCGAACGGCTCCTACGTCATCCGCGCCCGCGCCTTCGCCGCCGATTCCTCCGCGGTCAGCGTTCCGGTCGACGTCAAGCTGGACAACGCGTCGACCGCGCCGCCGCCTCCGACGGTCGCCGTAACCCTGGCCGCCCCGGCGGCCGGCGCCGCCCTGTCCGGCAAAACGACGCTCGTCGCCCTGACCGATCAGAAGGTCGGCGCCGTCACCTTCCAGATCGGCCAGCCGCAGGGCCGGTCGCTCACCCTCGCCGCCGTTTCCGACGCCGACGGCCGGAAGTGGACCGCGATCCTGGATACGGCCGGCCTGCCCAACGGCGGCTATGCAGCGCAGGCCAAGGCGGTCGTCAATCTCCAGCCGGCCGGCGCCAGCCCGGTCAATTCCTTCTCCATCGCCAACGCCGCTCCCGCTCCCGGACAGCAGCCGCCGGCGCCGGAACCCGGCCAGCCGCCGGCCCCCGAACCCGGCCAGCCGCCGGTGCTGGCGCCGCTCGCCGTCCGGATCGCTCCGCCCGGCTCCGTGGTCAACGGCAGCATCCTGCTCAACGCCATGACCAGCGGCGGCGCCTCGGCGGTCTCGTTCTCGATCCAGCCCGCCGCCGGCGGCCCCGGTTCCAGCCGCGACGCCCGGTTCGCGCCGGAGACCGGGGTTTGGTCGGCCCTGTGGCTCACCACCGACAACCCCGACGGCAAATATCAGATCGTCGCTTCGGCCAAGACCCTGGACGGCCAGACCGCCGCGAGCGCGCCGGTGTTCGTCGCCGTCGCCAACGCGGGTGCCGGGGCGCCGGTGCCGCTGCCCCAGGTCCAGATCATTCCGCCGGACATCTTGCGCGGCGCCGTGACCGAAGTGCCCGCCGGGACCAAGCTGCTGCCGACCCAGGCCCTGCCGCCGGCGATCAGCCAAGCCGCTCCCGCGCTGTCCGGCGACTGCAAGGAGGCCAATATTCCGCCGGAAAAATGCCAGGCCTGGCTGGCCTGGAAGAGCACCGCCGACGAATGCCAGGCGGCCGGGATCATCACCAAGGAAGAGTGCGTGGCCTACCTGAAACTCAAGCACGGCGGCCAGCTGCCGAATTGTTCCGCGGGCCAGGAGTCCGGCTGCGCGGCCATCGCCCAGCAGACCGCCGGCCTGATGTCCGAGGCCGATTTCAACCGGGTCCAGGACGCGGTCGTGCCGCTCATCGGCACGGTGGTCAGGTTCCGGCGGCCCGCGGCTCCGACCGCTCCCGTTCCGGCCGCGGCCGAACAACCCCCGGGTGCCGCGCCGGTGAACGCCCCGGTGAACGCCCCGGCCCAGCCGCCCGTCGTCCCGGCCGCTCCCGCCGCGCCCGCGGCCGCCCAGTCCGACGCTTCGGCCGTGCTCGCCGAGGTCATCCCGCTCAAGGCCGAAGAAACCGTCTCGCTCAAGGTCCAGGCCTCGCCCGCCTACGCGGTTTCGGACGACGTGAGCCAAAAGGTCGTGCCGGCCGTGGTCATGATCGACACCGACGGCGACGGCCTGCCTGATGACGTGGAAAAACGCCTGGGCACCGATCCGCTCAAACCCGACTCCGACGGCGACGGTTTCACCGACGGCCTCGAGATCAAGAACGGCTACAACCCGCTCGGGCCGGGCAAACTCGGGGAGTCCGAGACCAGGCTGGCGCCGGTCGACGTGGCCATCGTTTCCGGAGCGCCGATCGAACAGCCCAGGGCGACGGGCGAAGTTTCCGACGCGCTGGCCGTCGACAGCGTCAAGCCGGCCGAACAGGCCGCGGCCGGACAACCCTCATCGCTCCGGTTCCAGGGCAAGGGCCAGCCCGGCCAGATCGTTTCGATCTTCGTCTACAGCGACCTGCCGCTGGTCATGACGACCACGGCCGACGCCAACGGCAACTGGAGTTACGATCTGGGCTCCAACCTCGAGGACGGCCAGCATACCGTTTACGTGGCCGTGACCGACGACACCGGCAAGATCACGTCTAAGAGCGGGCCGCTGTCGTTCTTCGTCGCCGAGGCCCAGGCCGTGACCGAACAGGCGTTCTTCGGCAGCCAGGCGCAAGAAGCGTCGACCGCGGCCGCGCCGGTCGACAACCTGATGCGGTATTACATCATCGGCGCCGTCATTCTGGTGCTGATCGCGCTGGCCATCACCGCCCTGATCATTTTCCGGCCGAAGCGCGCCGGCGGAGGGATGTGAGTTCGACTGAGGAAACCGGCCTGAACAGGCCGGTTTTTTGGCTTGACGAACGGACTTTTTTT
>JBAIWZ010000123.1:0-3903 GCA_037916955.1 Acutalibacteraceae bacterium
TAGCAGCCCCAGACTATTGACACCGGTTAGCCTTATTTAAGGGTATTTGTTATAATATCAACAGTTATTATTAACTCGTTTCACTATGGCCGAAGTCATTGGCTACTGCGTAAAGTGCAAGGAGAAGAGGGAGATGAAGGATGCGCAGGAGATCGCCATGCCGGCTAAAGGCGGCGGCACCCGTCCGGCTATGAAGGGTGTCTGCGCTGTCTGCGGCACGGGCATGTTCAAGATCTTGCCCAAGAAGAAATAAGCCCCGACAGCCTATAAAAACCCCGGGCTTGCACCCGGGGTTTTTAGTTATCCTTGATTTGCTCAGGCCGAGCCCTTCTTCAGCGCCTGCTCGATCAGTTCGCGGGCTTTTTCGGGCGGCGCTTTGCCGCGGGTCGCCTTCATCATCTGGCCGACCAGGAACTGTATGGCGTTGGCCTTGCCCTTGCGGTAGTCCTCGACCACCTTGGGGTTCGCGCCGATGACGTTCTCGGCCACGAGCGCCAGCTCGCCGCCGGTGTCCTCGACCATGAGCAGGTTCTTCTCCTCGGCGATGATGGACGGATCGGCGCCGCTCAGAGCCATCTCCTCGAGCACGATCAGGGCGTTGGCGCCGGACAGCTTCTTCTGGTAGAGCATGGTCAACAGTTCGGCGAGATCTTCCGGCGTGATCTTGAGGATGCGGATGTCGATCTTGTGGTCGGCCATGACGCCGCCGAGTTTGGTCAGCAGCCAGCCCGACGCCAGCTTGGCGAACTGCGCCCGCTGGGAGTCCCAGTCCGGCTTGACGCCGTCCACGGCCGGCAGCGACCCGACCCATTCCCGGAGTTCGGACATGACCCGCTCGGCGTAGTCGGCGAACTCCTTGTCGTCGCAGAAGGTCCGGGCGTCGGCCTCGTTGAAGCCGTATTCGTCGACGAAGCGGCGCCGGCGCGCGGCCGGCAGTTCGGGAACCAGTCCGGATAGCTTGTCGGTCAGTTCTCGCAGGTCGAGCGGCAGCAGGTCGGGCTCGGGGAAGTAGCGATAATCGTGGGCCTCCGCCTTGGTCCGCTGGGCGACGGTGATCTTCTTGACGTCGTCCCAGCCGCGGGTCGACTGCTCCTTGATCGGCTTGCCGTCGAGCCAGAGCTTGGTCTGGCGCTTGATCTCGTATTCCAGCGCGTGCTCGACCGAGCGGAAGGAGTTGATGTTCTTGACCTCGGTCTTGGGGTTGAGCACCGGCCAGTTCTCCTTGGGCGGGTCCTCCGGGATCTCGCGCATCGAGATGTTGGCGTCGCAGCGCAGATGGCCCTTCTCCATGTCGGCGTCGGATACGCCCAGATAGCGCATGATCAGGCGCAGTTCCTGCAGGAAGGCCTTGGCTTCGGCCGGGGAGTGGATGTCCGGCTCGGTGACGATCTCGGCGAGCGGCGGGCCGCCGCGGTTGAAGTCGACGGAGGAGAAGCGGCCATCCGGCGAGTGCAGGAGTTTGGCGGCGTCCTCCTCGAGGTGGACGCGGTTCAGGCGGACGGTGAAGCTTTTGCGGCCGCCCTGGCCGTCCGGCAGGTCGGCGGTCAGCGAACCGCCCTCGACCACCGGCAGGTCCTTCTGGGAGATCTGGTAGCCCTTGGGCAGGTCGGGATAGAAGTAGTTCTTGCGGTCGAACTTGGAGTGGACGGCGATCTTGCCGCCCAGGGCCAGGCCGATGAGGATGCCGAAATCCACCGCGCGCGCGTTGACGACCGGCAGGGCGCCGGGCTGTCCGAGACAGACAGGGCAGACCGTCGTGTTCGGCGGTTCGTATTCTCCGCGGTTCGAGCAGCCGCAGAACATCTTCGACTTGGTCTTGAGTTGGACGTGGATCTCCAGTCCGATGACCGGTTCAAGCCTCATAGTTTCGTTTTAAAGCTCCGGCGCAGCCGTTGACCGCGCCGGAGTCTCATTCGCAGTCCTGTGGATTTTATTATTTCGCCTTCTTCAGGTCAAACCAGACGATCAGGTTGGCGGCCGTCGCCAGGACCAGGCCGAAGCCGTAGGCGACCTGCGGCACGATGGTCGTCGTCAGGATGTGCAGGTTGGAGACCGTCGTGATGTCGGTGATGTCGCCGAAGAACAGGCCGGGATCGCCCAGGACCGCGCCGAGCAGCAGCAGGACCAGCGCCAGGCCGAAGCGGACGACGAAGTAGAAGAACAGGTAGGGGATGACCAGGCGGAAGAAGACGGACCACCAGCGGCCGCTGACCAGCTTGTGGCTGGCCTTGAGCGCGCCCGAGCCGCGGACGCCGTCGACAACCAGGGAGTTGGCCGCGAAGCTGTACCAGACCGCGAAGATCAGCGCCGGGATGACCAGGAGGATCGCGCCCAGCGCGATCATCAGGCCGATCAGGATCGAGATCCAAATGAAGGAGATCAGCTTGTGCCCGCCGACCAGCATCGACTCGCCGACCGCGGCCTTCTTGTTCTGGAGCGTCTTGGCGACGGCGTCGATCACGCCGATGGTCACGGCGGCGAAGATCAGCGACAGGGGGAGCGAGCTCAGGCCCAGGACGAGGTTGGCGCCGAGCTTGGTCGGGAAGAGCGTCCTGGTGAAGACGGCGATCGCCCAGTAGGCGACGCTCAGGACAACCATCCAGAGGACGAACTCGGTATAGAGCTTGAAATTCTTGACCAGGTTCCGCCAGGAACCGGAAATGATATCGAGCGGATCGATGAGCGATGACTGCGGCATAATTCGCCTTATACGCCCCGGCTTTAATTCGAGCCGCGGCCGATGCTGGCAGTATAGCAAAAATTGGCGGGCGTGTCTTCGTCAAGTGAGGCTGGGTTGAGGACGTTTTTCTGATATTGGCTTCGAGCCGTTCCGTCCGTCCGCCGTCGGTGTCTGACACCTAATTGGGGATAATTGGTGCCTGTCACCAACTGGGGATAAGTAAATAAAATAGCCGCCGGGTTGAACGGCGGCGTTCGGTGCGCTGGCCTAGGCGGCCGGCGCTGGTCTCTCGGGCAGCAGCGGTTTGACCGCGGCCCAGACCAGGGCGTGGATGTCCTCGCGACTCATCAGCTTGCCATCGCGGACGCACTCGATGAGTTTGAAGCGGTCCGGGAAGAGCCGGACCATGTCCAGGTAGGCCGCTTCGGCGTCCTTCAGGTGGGAGAGGTCCCGCTGATGGATGTCCTGGACGGCGTCCCGCTTCCTGGCCAGCTCCTGGCCGATCTCGGCCGGAACGTGCAGGACGATGCTGAGGTCGGGGTGCGGCAGCTTGAAGGTGCCGTACTCCAGCTCGTCGAGCCAGGCGAAGAAAGCGCGGCGCTCGGCCGGATCGTGGATCTTGCCGCCCTGGTGTCCCATGTTCGCGGAGACCCAGCGGTCGGAAGCCACACTGACGCCGTTCTCGAGCCACCGCCTGATGCGGAAGCTGGCGGCGTACCGGTCGATGGCGTAGAAGTGCGAGGCGAGCTTCGGCCCCACCTCCTGGGCGGTGCCGTAGAGCCCCTCGAGATACTCCTCCGTCGGACCGGCGCTCTTGCGCCCGTACTGCGGGAAGGACACCGTCTCGACCGGGTATCCTTCATTGCGCAGGCGTTCGATCAGGAGCTTGGTCTGGGTCTCCTTGCCCGAGCCGTCGGTACCGTCGATGACGATGAATCTTCCGCTAAGCATAGGCGCCTCCTCGCCGGTTGCCCGGCTCCGTAACTTTAGGCGAGTCCCTGTTTCCTGTCCAACTGCGCCTCCTCGGCCCGCTGGCGGGCCTCCGAATCGGCACGGCTCCAGAAATAGTCGTTGTGGTCGGCGAACTTGATGACCCCGGCGCGCCAGGGCGAGCGGGCGGCGATGGCCTTGTGCATCTCCTGGCAGACCTTGCGGTAGGAGGGATGGCCCTGCGGCGTGGTGCGGAGTTCGATCAGGTGCGAGGCCTCGCGGTCGTTGAAGCC
>JBAIWZ010000124.1:0-3781 GCA_037916955.1 Acutalibacteraceae bacterium
ACCTGCCGAAGACCGTCATCATCGAGCTGCTGCGCTTCGTCGCCGAGGAGTACGGCTGGCAGGGCGTCAGGGACGTCCTGGCGACCAAGGCCTCGGCCGAGCTCGCCGCCGACCAGGAGGACGAGAATGACCTGATGCCCTTCCCGGTGCTCGACGCCTGCTTCGCCCTGTTCGCCGGCGAGAAGATGGAGCCGGCCGAGGTCTACGAGGTCCTGCGGACGACGTTCACGGACGACGACCTGCGCCGGATGGACCCGCGCTACGAGCCGGGCCGTCTCCGCGAGTGGGTCGAGAAGTTCACCAAGCTGTTCGTCCGCTCGATCTTCAAGTGGGTGCAGACGCCCGAGTCCGTGCATCTGGGCACGCTCGACCTCGACCGCGAGCGCGCGCTCCAGTTGCCGGTGGTCCAGTCGCCGGAATGGCTGAGGCTCGAGAAGCTCGCCGCCGAAAAGCCGGCCGCCGCCAAGCCCCGCCGGACCGCGGCGAAACGCCGGAAAGGGAAGTGAGAACGAACCGACGAGCCGGTCCCGAACGGACCGGCTTTTTTTGACCGCGGATTGACACCGCCGACCGCCGGGGCTACCGTTGCCACGGTTCATTTGCTCACAACCAAGCCAAAGGAGCCGGTTATGGCCGACAAATACCTGGGCAAGCTGGTCATCGGCAACGCCGTCATCGACGCGAGAAGCCTGCGCGATTTCCTGATCAAGTCGCATTACTGGCTGACCTTCGAGCCGAAGGACGGGACGATCCGCCTGTCGGCGAATCACAATGCCGGCGGCGTCTGCCTGCTGGAGGTCCGAAACGCCTCGCACGAGAACGCCGTCCGGCTGGCGGAAGAGCTCGGCCTCAAGTCCGACGGCCGCGATCCGGCCGTGAGCTGGACCAAGTGGAATCCGGTGCTGGAGCTCGACCACGACGGGAGCGAATCAGCCGAGCGCCTGCGGATCGAGATGCTCAGACTGGGCATCCCGTTCCGGCTCGTCAGCGGCTGCCGCGAGTTGGCCCTCATCGCCAACCAGGGCCGGCACACGCCGCCGATGTGGTCCGAAGAGGCCATGCTCGGCGTCATCCGCAAGACCGCGGCCGACTATGCCGACCAACTGGCCGGCAAACCGTGATCTCCGGCTCACTTCCGAAAGGGCGCGTCCGCCCTTTTTTATTATGCCCGGCGGGTTACACCCGGCGCGCCCGTTCGTGATATTATAGTGAGGGAAACATTTAATCGGACAAAATATGGCGGATCCAGCGCCGAAGAAAAGAATCGCGGCAGCGAATAAGATCCCGGTCTGGCAGGCGGTCGTCCTGTGCCTCGTCGCCGGCCTGGCGTCATTCGGTATCGGCGTCACCGTCTGGCGCAATATCCTGACCGCCGGCCCGTTCCCGGAAACGCCGGTCAACCTCCCGTCCCTCAGGCAGACCGGCCAGCAGCCGGCGGGCGTCCAGCCGGCCGCGTCGGCCGTGGCCAAATTCGCCTCCGCCGATGATTTCAAATCCTGGCTGGCCGACGCCAACGAGTCGGCCCAGTCCTACGGTTACGCGATCGGAGGCGGCCCGATGATGCTGAGGTCGGCGGCGCCGATGATGAACGAGAGCGCGATCGCGGCTCCCGGCATCGCCCAGTCCGCCCCGAACGCCGCCCCGGTGCCGGCTCCGGCCGAGGCGCCCACGGCCTATTCGCAGACCAACGTCCAGGTGGCCGGCATCGACGAACCTGACGTCGTCAAGACCGACGGCCGGGAGATCTATTTCTCGCCGCAGCAGCGTTACTATTACGGCGGGATCATGCCGATGATGGCCCCGTCTGCCGGCGTCTCGGCGAAGATCATGCCGCCGATCCCGCCGCAATATCAGACGCCCGGCGTCAGGACGATCAAGGCCTTCCCGCCGGCCGACATGAAGCTCGACGGCCAGGTCGACAAGAGCGGCGACCTGCTGCTCGCCGGAAAGGTGCTCGCCGTTTTCGCCGGCGACGGCATCTACGGCTACGACGTTTCCGATCCGGCCAGCCCGTCGAAGAAGTGGAGCTACGATTACGAGAACAACCACGGCCTGACCGCGGCCCGGCTGATGAACGGCAAGATCTACGCGGTCCTGCGCGCCAACATCGATCAGGTCCGGCCCTGCCCGATCCTGCCGCTCAAGTCGGCTTCCGCCGAGGTCAGCATCGCCTGTCCGCTGATCTACCACCCGGTGATGCCGGTGCCGTCCGACGTCACCTACTCGGTGATCGAGATCGACCCGGCCGACGGCAGCGTCAAGAACACCGTCTCCTTCGTCGGCACCTGGGACACGCAGGTCTACATGTCGGAGCAGGCGCTCTACGTCACCAACGAATATCCCGGCGACGTCTTCGCCTTCACGGTCGGCTTCCTTCAGGCCAATCCCGGACTGGCGCCTTCGGACATCGTGGACCGGCTGGTCAAAGTGGCCGGCTATGACATCAGCCAGGCGGCCAAGCAGGCGGAGATGCAGTATCTGCTCCAGAAGTGGCTCGGCGGGCTGACCGGCGACGAACAGCTGAAATTGCAGAACGACCTGGCCAACAAGATGGCCGATTACTACAAGGTCCACGCCCGCGAACTGCAGCGCACCGGCATCGTCAAGGTCAGCACCGCCGACCTGTCGGTCGCGGCCAGCGGCTCGGTGCCTGGCTCGCTGCTGAACCAGTTCTCGATGGACGAGTATCAGGACCACCTGCGCGTCGCGGTCACGGTCGGCGGCCGCGGGTCGGTCTGGAACTGGCAGTTCGGCGCCCAGCCCGGCGAGAGCGTCAACGACGTCTACGTCCTGGACGCGGGCCTGAAACAGACCGGCTCGGTCCTCGACATGGGCAAAGGAGAGCGGATCTACTCCGTCCGGTTCATCAACGATCGCGGCTTCGTCGTGACCTTCAAGGAGACCGACCCGTTCTACGTCCTCGACCTGTCGAACGCGACGTCGCCGCAGCTCAGGGGCGAGCTGAAGATCCCGGGGTATTCCTCCTACCTGCACCCGCTGGCGCCGAACGTCATCCTGGGCGTCGGCAAGGAGAACAACCAGGTCAAGCTTTCGCTGTTCGACGTGTCCGATCCGGCGAACCCGGCCGAGAAGGCGAAGTACACTCTCGACGAGTACTGGACCGACGTCATGAACACCCATCACGCTTTCCTGCTCGACGACCGGCATCAGATCTTTTTCATGCCCGGCGGCAAGGGCGGCTACGTCTTCTCCTACGCCGGCGGGGGACTGAGCCTGGCCCGGGCGGTCAGCGACATCCAGGCCAAACGGGCGATCTACATCAACGACTACCTGTACATCGTCGGCGAGGACAAGATCGTCGTCCTCAACGAAGCCGACTGGCAGCAGGTGAACCGGCTGAGCCTGACGCAATAAGCGGTTGAACGCGGGAAAAAGGCGCTCCTCGCGGGGCGCCTTTTGGTGTCCGGTACGGCCGGAGCATGATAGAATATACGCATATGGAACACCGTGAAATGCCTCTGGTCGTCGAGCCGGCGCCGGAACGGCCCCGTTCGACCAAACAATGGATACGCGATGAGATGGCCGCCGATCTCCAGGCTTTTTCCGAAAAGGGGAGGGTTGCGGTCAAAAAATATCTTGAAGGCGGCTCACTCGACTCCGAAGAGGAGTCGATACTGCAAGCCGAGCGCGAAGCCTGGTGGCAGGACAAATACGGCTTTCCCTGGACCGACAAGGTGGCCCGCGCCGAGGTCATCCGCCGGAAATATTCGCCGCCGCAGGAGCAGGCCGAGGTACAGCGATTCCAGCAGACGCTCTTCGA
>JBAIWZ010000125.1:0-1757 GCA_037916955.1 Acutalibacteraceae bacterium
AGGGTCTTGCGGTACTCCTCGTTCACCTTGACCAGCGCCCGGCTGATGCCCAGGCGGGCCGCTTCGGCCTGGCCGGTCATGCCGCCGCTGTAAGTGACCAGGGCGATGTTGACCTTGTCATCCATGCCCACAGCCTTGAGCGGGGCCAGGATGGCCTGCTGCTGCTCGACGGTGGTGAAATAGTCGGCGTACTTCTTGCCGTTGACCGTGATCTCGCCTTTGCCGTTCAGGGTCATCCGGGTCTCGGCGATGGCCCGCTTGCGGCGGCCGAGGGCGTAGATGTAGCCCTTGGGGCCTTCGGACCTCTTTTCGACCGGCTTCGCGACGACGGCGGCCGAGGCTTCGACCGCGGCAACGACCGCGGTCTCTTCAGCCTTCTTGGCCGGAACCTTCCTGGCGGCGGCCGGCTTCTTGGCGGCGGCCGGCTTCTTGGCGGCCGGAGCGGCGGCCTTCCTGACGGCCGGCTTCTTCGCCGTCGCGGCCTTCTCGTCCCTCTCGATCGGTTTCTTTGCGGTTGCCGTCATATGTTAGTCGTTGTGAAGCTTGAGTCTCTTGAGCCGCTCCTTCTGCAGCCGGTTCTTCGGCAGCATGTTCCTGACCGCGCGGCGCAGGGCATCGCTCGGATCCTTGGCCATGACGGTCTGGAGCTGCCTGGTCTTCATGCCGCCCGGGTAGCCGCTGTAGTGGTAGTAGATCTTCTGCGACAGTTTCTTGCCGGTGATCTTCACCTTGGCGCAATTGCGGACCTCGACCCGGTCGCCGGCGTCGATGTGCGGCGTGTAGGAGGCGCGGTGCTTGCCCTGCAGGATCCTGGCGATGTCGCTGGCCAGCCGGCCGATGCTCTTGCCGGCGGCGTCGATCGTCTTCACTTCTCCTTTGACGGTTGCCATAGTCGTGCGATTAGACCAGTTCGATCTGGACCAGTTCGGCACCGTCGCCCTGGCGGCGTCCCAGGTTGGTGATGCGGGTGTAGCCGCCGCGGCGGTCCTTATAGCGCGGCCCCAGTTCCTCGATGATCTTCCGGACGGCGCTGTCGCCGTAGAAGAAAGCGGTGAGCTTGCGGCGCGCCACCAGGCTGCCGGACTTGCCGACCGTGATCATCTTCTCGACCAGCGGCTTCACGGCCTTGGCCTTGGCTTTGGTGGTCTTGACCTTTTCGAACAGCACCACGCTCGTGGCCAGGTTGCGCAGGAGCGCCTCGCGGGGCCCCTTCTTCCGGTCGAGCACCTTTCCGGCATTGCGGTGACGCATATACTTGCGGGATCAGCTTCAAGTGTTATTTGGCGGCCTTCTTCTTGGCGGCCTTCTTCGGCTTCTCAGCCTTGGTGGCCTTCTTGGCCTTCTTCTCTTTCTTCTCGTCGCCCTCTTCCTCGACCTCGGCGACCTCTTCGACGACCGGCATGGTCTCGGCCTCGATCATGGCCGGGATCTCTTCGGCCGGGGCCGGAGCGGCTTCCTCGGAGGCCAGGGCAACCTCGGGCGCCTGCTGCAGCGAACCGCGGTTCAGGATCAGGTTGAAGTGGTCGAGCAGGATGCGGACCGAGCGGTCGACGGCGTCGGCCGGCAGGATCGTCCCGTCGGTCTCGATGTCCATGACCAGCTTGTCGTAGTTGGTGATCCGGCCGACGCGGACGGCGTCGACGCGGTAGCCGACCTCCTTGACCGGCGAGAACAGCGCGTCGATGGCGATGACGCCCAGCTCCGGCTTCTCCTTGCTGCGCTCCTCGGTGGTCACGTAGCCGCGGCCGCGGTCGACG
>JBAIWZ010000126.1:0-6350 GCA_037916955.1 Acutalibacteraceae bacterium
CTGGGCTTCGCGCCGCGCACCGCCCTCGCCAACTTCTGGACCTACGGCGTCGGCTTTTTCTGGTGGTGGTCGCTGGCCGCCGCCGCGGGCATCGCCGCCATCGCGGCCGCCGCGGTGCGCCGTTACCGCCGCCGCCAGCCGCTGGACCGGACCGCGGTCTCCGCCGCCGCCGCGGCCGTCGTCGCCGGCCTCTGGCTGATGATGTTCTACGGCAGCTGGTCGATCCAGGACAATCCCGATCCGTCGGCGGTCACCATCGGCTCTTCCTACCTCCGCTACTGGCTGCCGATCTTCGTCCTGTCGATCCTGCCCCCGGCCTGGGGCCTCGGCCGGCTGGCCGAGCTGCGCCCGGCCGCGAAATTCGGCGCGCTGGCGGGCGGCGCCGTCGTCCTGCTGGCCGCGCTCTCCGCGTTCAGCGTCTTCGCCGCGCCCCAGGAAGGATTGCTCGCGCTCCGCTCCAATCTCCGGCTCTACGACGAGGAAGCGCGCGGCATCTTCGAGCGCACGCCGGCCGGGGCGCTGATCGCCGTCGACCGCGCCGACAAGTTCGTCTGGCCCGACCGGGCGGTCATCTATCCGCTCCGCAGCGAAACGACCTACCGGACGCTCGGGCTGATGGTCGGGCACGCGCCGCTGTATTATTTCGGCATCACTTTTCCGCCGGCGGACCTCGATTACCTCAGGAACGAAAAACTGCCGCCCCTGGGCCTGACCGTCGATCCGGTCTGGACCATCGGCCAGGAGACCCTGTACTCCCTGCGGCCGACGCCCAAACAGCCATGAAACGCCCGACCGCCTTCGACCGCATCTTCTCGATCGCCGTCCGCGCCGCCGCCGTCCTCGCGGTCGCCGGCCTGGTCGTTTTCCTGTCCGCCAGGTCCCTGTCGCCCGAAGGCGCGCTCACGGTCACGACCGACCTGGTCAGCCCGGCGCCGTACCTGTCATCGGCCAAGCCGCCGGAGCGGCTGACGGCGGCCAGTCCGGGCGACGCCGCGCTCGCCGGCGACGAACCGGTCTATTTTGACCTGACCCCGCCGCCCGGCTTCGATTCCGTGACCGAGACCGTCCGTTTCACCAACCCGAGCGGAACGCTCCTGGAAATGGGCGCGCTGGCCTCGTCCATCGACGAGCAGTACGACCTCCGGCCGGCCGATAACCGGCTGCTGGACTCGCTGTCCTGGACGCGCGTCACGAGCGGCCGGCTGACCCTGCTGGAGCGGAACCACGGTTACGCCTCGGTGGACGAGTTCCTGGCGCGGCCGCCGGACGGCTCCGAGGTCGCCGTCTACCGGGCCAAGGTGACGCCGCCCTTCCGGCTGGCGGACTATTCGCCCGGGCCGGCCCGCGAGACCGAGATCTCGCTCCGCGGCCGCCACCGGCTCTACGCCTACGTCAAGAACGAGCCGCTGAACGTCACCTTCGTCGTCCAGGACATGAACCGGCAGACCGGCGCCGACCCGGTCATCGTCACCGTCTACAAGGAGGGGAGCGACGAGCCCTACGCCCGGACCGTGCTCAACGACGACGGCGACACCTCCGACGACCAGCATTCGTCGCCGCTCCGGACCGTGCCCGTCTCCGTCATCGATCCGCCGGAGGGCGTCTATCAGATCGAGTTCACGGCCTCGAGCGACGTCTTCATCCGCCGGATCAGGACGACCCAGCGCAAGCTGGTGTTCGCCGACCGCCTGAACATCGGCGACCACGTCGGCTACAGCGACGTCGTCCAGCCGCTCACCGTCTACACCGACGGCCTGAGGGTCACCGCCCGCACTTCGCATCCGGAGTCCCTGCAGACCGTGACCGCCGGAAGCGCGAAGCTCGACGTGGCCGAGCCGCAGGTCCGCTACTCCGCCAAACTGCCGGCCGGCCGGCAGCTCACGGCGGTGACGGTGCCGAAGCTCGACATGCTGCTGGAGACCGACGGTCTCTTCGCCCTGTCGCCCGACGAATATTTCGACCCGCTGCCCCTGCCGATCGGCTGGTACACGACCGCCGCCGACCTCGACGCCCGGAAGATCGATTACGTCCTGACCGGCTACGAACCGCCGACGGCCGAAGCCGGGGTGTACTCGGCCCAGGCGGTCTTCGACCTCGACAAGCTGGCCAGGACCGGCGACGGCGCGTACCGTTTCCTGGTGGTCGCGCCCGGCCTCAGCGAGACCCAGGGCGACCTCCGGCTGAAATCAGTTTCCTTCACCCTGACCCGCAAGCCGCTCGGCTGGTCCGACCTCTGGCCGCGCCTGACCCGGACCTTTTCCGCCGGTCCGGCCGGCCAGCTGATCCTGCCCGACGGCCGGTCCTACGAAGAATCACCGGAATAATGCGGTGCCTGACACCGAGCGACTTTAGGTCGCGAGATGTCTGGATCCGCCACCTTGTTCAAAATAAGACCCCGCCTGCGAGTCCCGCCGACATGAACCCCCTGATCAGAAAAACCGAAGCGCCGTGGAAGGCGGCGAAACCGTACCTGGCCGAGGCCGGAGCCGTCGGCTTTTCCGCGACCGCGGCCTTCGCCCTGTTCGCCGTCGCCGCCGAGTTCCTGAGCCCGGGCTTCGTCGTCAATTTCCTGGCCCCGAGATCGATCCTGATCGCCGGACTGGTCTTCGGCGCGCTGTCGCTCCTCGACCGGCCGGCTGCCGGGCGGACCCGGCGGCAGACCGTCACCTACGTCCTGATCGCGGCCGCCTGCGCGATTTCGTCTTTCTGGGCCGCGTGGTACTATTTCACTCCGGTGGCCGGCGCGCGGGCCTGGATGGCCCTGGCCGCCGGCACGATCGTCGGCGCGGTCTTCGCGCTGGCCGCCCTCGGACCCTGGGACGGCGGGGGAGAGGCGCATTAAATCGTCACATAGCAGTAAGCGCAAAATGCGCGGGACCGTCATCGAGCGAAATGCTTTTCGCTAGATGCCTGTCCCCGCCACCTTGTTCAAATAGAACGCCACATATGTCAGAAACCTGCATCTTCTGCCGCATCGTCAAGGGCGAGATCCCGGCGCTCAAGGTCTACGAGGATGACGACCTGATCGCTTTCCTGGACATCCAGCCGGCCAACCCCGGCCACACCCTGATCATGCCCAAGGAGCATTATCCGAGCCTGGCCGAGACGCCGGACGAGGAGCTCGGCAAACTGTTCATCGCCGCCAAGCGGGCGGCCAAGGCCGCGGCCGACGCCGTGGGCACCTCGGACTTCAACCTGATCGTCAACAACGGCCCGGACGCCGGGCAGATCATCGGGCACGTCCACATCCACGCCATCCCGCGCTTCGCCGACGACGGCCACCGGCACTGGGCGAAGAAATCGGTCTCCGAGGAGACGATGAAGGACGTCGCGGCCAAGATGAAGGACCGGCTCGGCTGAGCCTGGACGGCTGCCGCCCGCGGCGGTAAGCTGGCGTTCGACTTTTATGCGCAAGATACTGGTCACCGGCGGCGCCGGGCCCGTCCTGCTCCCCGGAATATCCTCACCGCGTTGACGGCTGGCATTTTTTTATGAATGACATTCGCAAGATAATGGTGACGGGTGGAGCAGGATTCATCGGTTCGGCGATCATCCGCTACCTGCTGAAAAACCATGACGACGTCGGGGTGGTCAACTACGACAAGCTGACCTACGCCGGCAATCTTGAGAATCTCCGCGAGGTCGAGAAGGACCCGCGGTACGCCTTCGTCAAAGGCGACATCGGCGACCTGGAGACCGCCGTCAAGGCGCTCGAGGGCGTCGACACCGTCGTCAATTTCGCCGCCGAGACCCACAACGACCGGAGCGTGCTCGATCCGGCGATCTTCAGCCGGACTAACGTCGTCGGGACGCAGATGATGCTCGAAGCCGCGCGCCGCGCCGGCGTGAAGCGCTTCCATCACAATTCCACCGACGAGGTCTTCGGCGATCTCGGCCTGGACGAGCAGCGCGCCTTCAAAGAGGGCGACCCGCTGCGGCCGCGTTCGCCGTACAGCGCCTCCAAGGCCGCGGCCGAACACCTGGTCATGGCCTACCACCACACCTTCGGACTGCCGGTGACCATCAGCAACTGCTGCAACAACTACGGCCCGTCCCAGTTCCCGGAAAAGCTCGTCCCGCTGTTCGCCACCAACGCCCTGGAGGACAAGCCGCTGCCGCTCTTCAGGAGCAGCCGCAACACCCGCGAGTACATCCACTGCGACGACCACAGCTCGGCCGTGGACGCCATCCTGGAGCGCGGCCGGATCGGCGAGACCTACAACATCGGCACCGGCGTCGAGCGCTCGGTGGAGCAGGTGACCGACGTCATCCTGGACACGCTCGGGAAGCCGAAGTCGCTCAAGACCTACGTGCCCGACCGGCCCGGCCTCGACCGGCGCTACCTGCTCGATTCGTCCAAGATCCGGAGCGAACTCGGCTGGCGGCCGGCGATCCCCTTCGAACAGGGGATGCGCGAGACGATCCTCTGGTACCGCGACCATCCAGAATGGTGGCGGCGGGTCAAGGACGGCAGTTACCGCGATTACTACCAGAAATATTACGGCGCGACCCTCGGAGCGAAGGTTTGACGCCGGCCGGCGGGGCTGATAATTTACCGCCGGTTCCTTCCACGGAGGCAATACGATGAAGACGACGGAAACGGGAATTCCGGGGCTGCTGGTCGTCGAACCGGAGGTGTTCGGCGACGAACGCGGCTGGTTCATGGAGGCGCACAGCGCGCCGAAGTTCGCCGCGCTCGGCATCGAGCCCGGAGTGGCCCAGATCAACCAGAGCTTTTCCACGGCCGGCGTCCTGCGCGGCCTGCATTTCCAGGTCCCGCCGCACGACCAGACCAAGCTGGTCCGCTGCGTCCGCGGCCGGCTGTTCGACGTCGCGGTGGACATCCGCCGCGGCTCGCCGAGCTACGGCAAGTGGTTCGGGCTGGAGCTCTCGGCCGAGAACAAGAAGATGCTCTACGTGCCGTCCGGCTTCGCCCACGGCTTCTGCGCCCTGACCGACTGCGAGATGATCTACCTCTGCGGCCGCTCGACCTACGACAAGGCGTCGGAGGGCGGGCTGGTCTGGAACGATCCGGCCGTCGGCATCGTCTGGCCGCTCACGGCCGCGCCGCAGGTCAACCAGCGCGACGCGTCCTTCCCGAAGCTGGCCGATCTGAACTCGCCGTTCGTTTTCGGCGCCTGAAGGAGAACGACATGAAGGTCATCATCCTCGGAGCCAAGGGCAATCTCGGACAGGACCTGGTCGCGGCCTTCGCCGCCGCCGGGCACGAGGTCATCGCGCTCGACCGCGAGGACCTCGACGTCCGGGATACCGAAGCGGTCCGCCAGCGGATCCTCGCCGAGTCGGCGCGGGTGATCGTGAACGCGGTCGCCATGAACGACGTGGACGGGGCGGAGGTCCCGGCCAAGCGCCCTTTCGCTTTTCGCCTGACCGGCGAAGTGCCGGGCGCGCTGGCTTCGGCCGCGCGCGAGGCTGGATCAGTTTTCGTGCACTACAGCACGGACTACGTCTTCGCCGGCACCAAGCCCGAGGGTTACGCGGAAGACGACGAGCCTGATCCGATCTCGGTCTACGGCGAGAGCAAGCTGGCCGGCGAGAAGGCCGTGGCCGCCGCGGGCGGCCAGTGGTACGTCTGCCGGCTCTCGAAACTTTTCGGCCGTCCGGGCAGGTCCGAGCTGTCCAAGCCGAGCTTCATGGCCGTCATGCTGAAGCTGACCCGGACCAAGCCGGAACTGGCCATCGTCGACGAAGAGGTCGGCTGTCCGACCTACACCAAGGACATCGCCGCCGCCACGGTCCGGCTGGTTTCCGGCGGCTACGCGCCGGGGATCTACCACTTCGTGAACGAAGGCCCGGGCGTGACCTGGTACGGCTTCGCCGAAGAGTTCTTCGGCCTGCTGGGCGTGACCACGCCGCGCAAGCCGGTGTCGTCGGCCATGTTCCCCAAGCCGGCCAAGCGGCCGAAGTTCGCGCGCCTCCTGAACACCAAGTTCACGCCGCTTCGGTCGAGACTCGCGGCGCTCAAGGCGTTCTTCGAAGACAATCCGGATGTCCTTCTCTAGGGGACCGCGCCGCGCGGTCCTCTTTTTTGTTACAGCGGGGCGCCTGAGCCCGAACGGGTCAGACACCGAGCTATACTTTGACCGATATTGAACGATTGTGCCGCTTCGGAGGTCGGCTCCCGGAGACTCGGCCCTTCGGGCCTCGCCCTCGCTCCGACTCGGGATAATCTCCGGGAGCCGAACCTCCTCGCGGCATATGGCGTTTACAAAATAATTAGGGCCTTCGCTCGGCCTGCGAGGTCGCCGCATGGCGGCTCGTTCAGCTCGCGAAGGGGCTGAGTCGCTCGCTGAACCCCGGGTCGCCCTTGCGACCCGGGGGGGGGGGGG
>JBAIWZ010000127.1:0-2142 GCA_037916955.1 Acutalibacteraceae bacterium
GGGAACTGGAGGCGGCCACGCTGGCATGGCAGGAGCTGCGGGGCGGCAAGGCCAAACCCGAAGTTGAAAAACCGGCCGAGGCCGCGACGGAGAAAGCCGCGGAGAAGGCGGCGGCCGAATTAGTGAAGAAAGAAGGTTTCGTCGACGTTCCCCCGGCCGAGATCCTCAAGACGCTCGACCGTAAGGACGTCAAAGAGCTGCATAAACTGTTAGGCGAGGGCGACGAAGCCAAGGTCAAGGAATTTTTGGAAAAGCAGATCGACAAGATCGCGGCCGGCAGCGAGGCCAAGGAACGGCTGGCCGAGGTCAAAGCCGAGACCGTGGCCGCGCTGCAGGAGACCCTGAAGCAGACGCTGGACAAACAGGTCGCGGCCAAGATCATGGAGAGCATGTCGCGCAAGGAGAAGGCCTCGGTGTTCGCCGGCCCGATCCTGAAGAAAGTGGCCCTGAACCTGGGCCTGGGCCTGGGCGTCGGCTTCGGCGCGGCGGCCCTGGTCGGTTCGGCCGGCCTGGCGGCAGTGGCCGCCGGCGGCGCCCTGGCCGGCTGGAGGCTGGTGGAGAACTCGTCCTGGGGCAAGAAGATGCTGGAGAAGGTCGGCTTGGGCGGACCCAACGCCAAGAAACTCGAGAACCTCCGTTCCCAGAAGCAGGCCGAGATCGTCAAGACCGTCCTCAATGCCGAGGCGCTCAGCGCTTTGGTCTCCAACGCCATCCGCCAGAACAGTTCCAAGAAGATCGTCGCCCAGATCCGCGACCTTAGGGAGCAGGAACAGAAGGTCGAGGCCGGCAAGGAAAGATCTCTGGACAAATTCGAAGCGTCCTTGAAGTCGGTGAATCCGGAGTTTTATCGCGCGGCCCTGGCCAAGGTCAAGGCCGAGCGGCCGGAATTGAACGCCGAGCAAGCCAAGGAAGCGGCGATCCTCATCGCCGTGACGGCCGGACGTTTCGAGAAGGGCCAGGCCCTGGAGGACCAGGAACGCAACCGGATGCGGCAGGAGAAGCCGGGCCTGTTCAAGGCGCTGGAAAAATTTTCGGCCATCCGCGCCGGCACCGCCGGCGACTCCAAGAACGAGAAACGCTGGTTCGCGGCGGCGACCATCGCTTTGGGCGCGGCCACCGCTTCCGTCGCCAGGCACAGCCGCTGGGGCCGGGCCGTGACCTCCGGCATCGCCGGCGGCATGGTCGGTTTTGCCCTGGGCAAGCGGGCTGAAGCCAAGGCCGAGGCGCGCATCATCGAGGAGTCGGAGAACCTGATCCGCGAAGCCGAGTCCAAGCTGGAGGACATCGATTTCCCGTCGGAAAAACTGGAGAGCTTCCGCGCCGACGCGGCGGCGGTCGCGGCCCGCCTGCAAAGCGGGATGTTCGACAACCAACCGGCCCTGAAGGAGCGGGCCGAGAATTTCCTGTTCCAGGTGGACCAGCTGGAAATTAAGAACCGCGGCACCATGGACAGCCTGCTGGAGACGCTCGGCAAGAACGGCGATCAGGCCGCGAGCGTCCGGGAGGCCGACCTGGCCAAACTGGACAAGATCTACAAGAAAGGCCAGCGGCGCAAGGTGCTGTACGTCATCGGCGGCGCGGCGCTGGGCGCGGTCGCCGGTTATTACGCGCAGGACGCCGTGGAAGGGTTGAAGCGCCAGCTGGGCCTGGCTCAGACGCAGGAAGCGGCGCCGGCCAAGCCGGGCGAACCCCGCCCGGCCGATTCCCTGGAACCGCGCCAGGGCGAGCCGGGTTACTCCGAGGCGCCCCCGCCGCAGGAGGTCAAATTGACGCCGGAACAGCTGGACGCCCAGGAACTGGCGAAGCTGGCCACGATCGGCAATACCAAGGAGAACTGGGGCATTACGCAGGTGTTGGCCCGCCAGCTCGAATACAAGGCCCAGCACAGTCCGGATTTCGCCTTGCAGCACGGTTTCAAGGGTGATGTCGCGAACGCCGCGGCGCTGCACCGCTGGGCGGTGCTCGAAAGCCGCCAGCTGGCCGTGGCCAACCATTACATCAATCCCGACGGCACCCAGGTGCGGGTCCGGATGGACGCCGAACATCCGGTCCAGTATCTGCTGCAGGAGAAGGGCGGCAAACTCGGCGTGGTCGAACAGAATACCGAGGGGCATGAGTACATGTGGAAGGCCCGGCCGCCGG
>JBAIWZ010000128.1:0-5973 GCA_037916955.1 Acutalibacteraceae bacterium
CGGCCCGTCGTACGCGTGCGTCAACAACGTCTGCCGACAGAAACCGGGCGAATGGTGCCTCCATCCCGATCATTCGGTCTGCATCGCGCCGGGCCTGAGAACGAACCTCTGGCAGTGCGATGACGACTACTTCGAATTCAACGGCCAGTGCTACCCCAAGGCCAAGCCGGCCGTGCCGCGCGCGCTCGACGGCCGCGGCGGCGACGGCGCGTACGGCACCTGCGAGTTGAACCACGGCGTCGGCGCGGCCTGGGACGTGTCGAAAAATCGGTGCGTCTGCAAGGACGGCTTTTCCGTCGCCGCGGACGGCTCCAGTTGCCGGCCGGCCGATCTGTGGTGCGCCAGCCAGACCGGGGCCAACTCCTACTATAATTTCATCGTTGACAGCTGCGTCTGCCGGAACGGCTACGCCTTCGTCGGCAGTTCCTGTCAATGAAGCGCCGCCGGCCGTCGAACCCCGCAGGTCTTTCGAGGATCTGCCCGAGCGGCCGGCTGGGCCGGTTCCGGCACCGACAAAATGAGACCTGATCGCAGGCCTTATTTTTGTTTTTAGCCGATGACCGGCGGGAGTAAAAGTGGTATATTTTGACCGCGTTTTTGATCTGATCAATAACTAACGGAGCTAAAAATATGGGGCTCAAATTCGTCGCGATCAGGGTGATGGACCTGGAAAGATCGCTGAAATTTTATACCGAAGATCTGGGCCTGAAGGTCATCGCCAAGAACAGCTACCTGCCGGGGGAGCAGGTCGTCAGTCTGCTCGATGAGGAAACGGGGCAGCGGCTCAACCTGATGTATTACTCGGAGGACTGCAAATTATATAAGCCGTACAAGCCGGACGGCGACGAGCTCGACCACCTGTCGTTCGAGGTCGCTGACGCGAAGAAGACCTTCGATGATCTGGTGAAAAAGGGAGCGCCGGTCGCCTGGGACCTGACGGAAAGAAAAACCCCCGACGGCGTTTTTTCCATGGGGATGGTCAAAGACCCCAATGGCATCTGGATCGGGCTGACCAGCCGGCGCAAGTCGTGAGAGTAAGGCCAGACCCGGCTCCGCGGCCCATTTCCTCTTACGAACCGGCGGCCGCCCGTCGGGCAGCTTGCTCCGTCCTATTTCGGATGCGGCTTCAGGAGGGTATAATGTCCCTGAGTTAGGCGGGCCATTTTAACAGGGCTTATCTGACAATAGTATGTCTGATCGACCAAAAATGAAGCCGCTGCTAGCTGTCGTCATCGTATTAGCGGCGGCCGCAATCGTCGGAGGCGGACTTTACGTCTGGCTGAGCGTGCCGCAGCCGCGGACCGCGTCGACGGTCGCCGTGCTTTCTCCGCAGAACGGCGACTCCTGGGAGATCGGCTCGACCCACACCATCGCCTGGACCGCCAGTAACATTCCCGCCGAAGACAAGATCTCCGTCACGCTTCGCCGGGTGCCTCCGCCGCCGCTCCAGACCGAAGGCCAGGAATTCGACCCGATCATTTTCGTGAACCTGCCGAATACGGGCAGCGCGGACTGGACCATCGCCGACGCCTATCCGGCCGGCACCTACGTCCTGGGCGTGAACGGCTACAAGTCCGTCCCCGTGACCGACGCGGTGACGGTCGAGAGCGCTCCGTTCCAGATCACGCGGCCGCAGGTCATCGGCGGTCAAAAGGACGAACACGGCTGCCTGGTCGCCGCCGGTTATTCCTGGTGCGACGCCAAGTCCAGGTGCATCCGGGTGTGGGAGGAATATTGCACGGCGGCCGAAGCCAAGACGGCGCTGTTCGTCTGCGCGGACTCGAAGAACATCACCGCCACTTTCTATCCGAAGGACGACAAATTCGTCGACCTGATCCTGAGCGACGGCCGGGCCATGACCATTCCGCGCGCTATCTCCGCTTCCGGCGCCCGTTACGCGAAGGCGGACGAATCGTTCGTCTTCTGGAACAAAGGCGACACGGCGTTCGTCACTGAAAACGGCGCGACCACGTATTCCGATTGTTCGACAAGCACGCAATAGGCCGGCTCGCCGGGATCGGCGTCCGGTCTTTGGACATTGATCGCGCCGGGACGCGTCGACAAAACTCAAAATTGATCAGGAACGGCTCTGCTCGGTTCGCCCGGGCAGGCTTCCAGACCGGATCCGGCATCAAACGATACTTGTTTTACTATGTCCGCATTTCAAACGCGTTTATCGGCAGCTGTCGTCGCGGTCGCCATGATCTTCCTGGCCGGTCCGTTGGTTTCGTCGGCGGCTGGTCAGGAGGACTTGCCCAAGGGCGATTTTTCCCTGGACTCGGGCCAGATGAAGCCGATACAGGACCCCTCGGAGGTCGAGGCCGCCCTGCGGGTCGCCTTCGGCTCCGTCTCCGTCGACGTCAAGGGCGGCAAGGTGTCCTGCGATAAAACCATACCGACCGACGTCAAGTTGGGAGCGCAGGACTTCAACGGACCGCTGACGCTGAAACTCGACGGGACCTATGACCAGGATTCCGGCGCCATGAGCGGCAGCGCGGAATTGAACTACGACGACAAGATGACGTCGCAGTACGGCAATTCCGGGACCGGCTCCGTTGCCTGGCGCGGCGGTTTTTCCGGTCAGGTCGTCGGCGGCCGCGCCAGTCTCAAGCTCGTCCTGCGCGGCCCGTCGACCTACACTTACCAGGGTGCCAACGGGCGAAAAGAGAGCGGAGAACACGTCAGCGGCGGGACCTACGGCATCGTCTATGACGTAAGCACCATGGCGCCGACCGCCGAGTCGCCGGCAGCCGCCCCGGAGGCGGATAAGAACGACAGCGGCGTCGGTTTCGCCACGATGAAAGGCCAGGTGGAGATCCGCCTGCCCGGCGATCCGCCCGGCAAATGGAAGGTCGTCAAACTGGGCACCAGGATCCCGTGGGGCGCCCACATCCGGACCCTGGAGGACAGCACGGTCACCTTCCGGTTCTCGGACATGTCCACTTACAAGATGGCTCCGGAGACCGAGCTCGTGATCGAGACGCCGCCGCGGCAACAGACCAAGGCCGAACTCATCGCCGGCAAGATCTGGTTCAATCTCAAGAAGGTCGCGACCGACGGGGAAATGGAGATCGACATGGACCAGGCGGTGTGCGGCATCAAGGGCACGACCATCGTGGCCGAGAACGTCGGCGGCGTTTCCTCGATCAAGGTCATCGAAGGCGCCGTGACGCTGACCGCCAAAACGACCGGCGAAACGATCACGCTGACCAGCGGCGAGACCGGAAGCGTGGCCGCGGGCGGCAAGCCGTCCAGATCGCAGTTCGACGTAATTAATGAGATGGCCGGCTGGGACGCGATGGACCCCGTCGACTGGAAACAATACGACGAATTGGCCGCCCGGTTGCCGGACGAGGGCGGTACGATCGCGTCCGCCGGCGGACAGGTTCCGGCGAAGGCCGCCGGCGCTTCCAGGTTCCCGGCCGCGGCCGCCGTTGTCGGCGTCGTCATAGCACTGGCTGTCATCGCCGGCGCGGTCATCCTGCGGCGCCGCAAACGGGGTTGATCGCCGCCGAACCGATACTTGCGATCTCCTTCCGGCCGGCCCGTTTTGTTTGCCCGCGTTCCTTTAAACTGCTAAAATTAGACCATAACGTAACTCCTAATCGGGAGTAAATATGAAGAAGAGGCTAATCATTCTTGCGGCCGTCATGGTCCTGGCTTTGCCGGTCCTGGCGCTGGCGCAGTCGAACAACAACGGCGTCGGCAATCAGAAACAGACGAACGCCGCGGGCGCCAAGCAAAAGAAGGACAAGACGCCGCCGGCCGGTTACGAACAGATCCCCGGTCCGTGGGCGATCAACGATTACAGCGGCCACATGCAGATCGGCAACGCCCTCTGGGGCAAGCCGAAGGACCTGCTGGAGATCGACGGGCGCCTCAACGCGGCCGGCCTGGCCTGCGTGAGCGGCGCTTTCGAGACGCGCGAATCCACCCTGACGACGATCAAGACGACCCAGAACACGGCCGACACGGCGTCGTTCGCCGCGCGGAAGAATTGTCTGGAGACGGCGCTCGCCGCCGGCGGCGCCACGCTGCTCGATCAGCTGACGGCCTGCAATACGACCTACGTCACCGCCCGCAAGGCGGCGGCCCAGGCCTCGCAGGACGCGGCGCAGGCAGCGCAGAAGGCGTACGTGACCGCCGTGAAGGCCTGCGTGGCCAATAATCCCGAGACCTCGACCACGGCGCCTCTGGCCAGCAAGGTCCTGCAGTCCCTGGAGGAGCCGAAGGAGATCGCGAAGCCGGCGCCGCTGCCGGTGCCGGCCGAGCCCCCGAAAAAGGATAACGGCAAACAGCCCCCGGCCTACGGCGGAGTGGGCAACAACTACCAGCCGCCGGGACAGCAGAAGAAGGGCCAGGGCGAGCCGCCGCAGCAAGCGGTCGACGCCTGCTCCGGCAAGACCGCGGCCGCGGCCTGCTCGTTCACTGACGACAACGGAACGCACACCGGCACCTGCCAGACCCCGCCGAACATGGACAAACTGGTCTGCGTGCCCGCCGGCGGTCCGGCTTCGCAGTGATCGGTCGATCAGCCTATCAGCAGAAATGCCCCCGAGCGGGGGCATTTTTGTGCCCGGACCGCGCTCACGGCCGCAGTTGTGGTATAATTACATTAGTCACCTATGTTCTGCGTCAATTGCGGCAAGGAATTGAAACCGGACTTCAAGTTCTGCGGCTATTGCGGAACGCCGGTTGAGATCGTGTCCGTTCCGAAAAGCGTTCCGCCGATCGACCTCGTCAGATCCAAGTCCCCCGCGGCCGCTTCGGACCGGCCGGCCGCCGATCTGTCCGTCCAAAAAATGAAGTCGAACGGCAAGCGCCCGACCAGGAAACTGAAGGTGCTGGTCATCGACGATGACCCGGCCTTCCTGGAAAGCTACCTTTTCAAATTCGAAAAGGAGGGATTCAGCGTCGTCTTGGCGAGAAACGGCAAGGAAGGCCTGGGATTCGCCCTGACCGAGGACCCATCCGTGATATTGCTCGACATCCTGATGCCGGGCATGAACGGTCTGGAAGTGTTGCGACGCCTGAAAGCCGATCCCAAAACGCGGCATATTCCGGTGGTACTGGCCACGATCGTGGCCGAAAAGGCCACCAAAGAACAGGGCCTGGCCCTGGGGGCGGACTATTACATCACCAAGGACGTGATGAATTCCGACGACGTCGTGGACAAGGTCAGGGAGGCCGCCCTGAGGTCGAACCCCGGCTAGCCCGTGGCCCCGGCAGACGCATACAAAAACCTCCCAAAATGGAGGTTTTTTGCTAGTTCGCGGGGTTTGACGATGATTGAGCCAAAATAGGCGGCTGGCTTGACACTTAGCGTCTTTAGGCTTAAGGTACGCAATTCCGCTCTTTTTACAGGTCGCACAACAAGAAGGAGGTAAACGTCATGCGCTGCTTCCGGTCGATCCATTCCGTCGCACTCACGTTGGCCGCCCTATCCGCCTTCGCCCTTGGCTGCGAGCCGCGGTACCCGATCGGGTATACGCCGCCCGATGCCGGAGGCGATGAGGGGCTCTGTACCCAGGACAGCGATTGCACCGCGCCCCAGGTCTGCAATGCCGGCCTCTGCGCCGACCCGCAGCCTGTCGACGGCATGTGTGCCGAGGACGCCGACTGCCAGGCCGGACTCGTCTGCAAGGACGGGTCCTGCGCCCAGCCGCCGGTGATCGTTCCGCCCTGCACCGTCGATTCCGACTGCGCGGCGGGTCAGGTCTGCCTGGACGGCACCTGCGGTCCGCCGCAACCCGTCGACGGCAGCTGTACCGAGAACGGCGATTGCCAAGCCGGTCTCGTCTGCGAAGCCGGGGTCTGCAAGCAGCCGCCGGTAGTCGTGCCACCCTGCACACTCGACGCCGATTGTCCGTCCGGCCAAGTCTGCCTCAGCGGGACCTGCGGTGATTCGCAGCCCGTGAACGGCGGCTGTGCCGAGGACGCCGACTGTCAGGCCGGCCTCGTCTGCCAAGGCGG
>JBAIWZ010000129.1:0-2262 GCA_037916955.1 Acutalibacteraceae bacterium
GACCTGTTCATCGTCAATCCGGACGGCACGGAACGCCATACCGGCACGCCCTGGGTGGTGGCCACCGCGCAGTCGGCGGCGGTCGTACGTCAGGCCTTCGAGGACAAGAATCTGACGCCGGGCGATCCCGCGAATGACCACAATGACGTCGTCATCGACGTCACCAAGAGCGATTGCCGCAATCTCAAGTTCGACGTCGTCAGGGTCAACGGCGCCTGGCACCACCAGATCTGGGTGACGATCTTCTACAAGGGCGTCCGCAAGATCAGCCTGCTGATCGCGCCCGATTCGCACGAAGCCGTCGGGATGAGCCGGACGATCGACGCGGTCAGCGAGGACGTCTGCCGGGAAGCGGCCGCCCCGCGCCCGGTCGAGACGCCGGCCGGCACGCTCATGGTCGGCGACCTGATCAAGGGCGACCAGCCCACGGTCTATTATTACGGCCGCGACGGCAAGCGCCACGTCTTTCCGCAGGCCAAGATCTACAAGAGCTGGTTCGCCGATTTTTCGACGGTCAAGACGGTGCCGTCACAGCAGCTGGCCACGATCCCGCTCGGCCAGAACGTCCGCTACCGGCCGGGCAGCCGCCTGATCAAGCTCGTTTCCGATCCCAAGGTTTACGCCGTGGCCGCTCGCGGCCTGCTCCGCTGGGTGACCTCCGGCGGCGTCGCCTCGACGCTTTTCGGCCTGAACTGGACGCGCGTCGTCGAGGATATCAGCGACGCCTTCTTTAACGATTATTATGTCGGCGCGCCGGTCATGGTGGCCAGCGATTTCAACCCGCTGCGCACGCTCGTCGACAGCCCGTCCATCGACGACGACCTGGGGCTTCCCGAGACAGTCCCGCCGCTGCCGGTCGGCCAGTCGGCGGTCAGGCCCGCCTGCTACGCCACCGAGCAGTTCACCGACCTGCTGGGACTCGACAGCACGGATGTTCAGGTCCGGCCGCTCCAGGAATTGCTCCAGTGCCTCGGCTTCCTGGACAAGGGCATCAAGCCCACCGGCATCTACGGTCAGCTGACGGCGGCCGCGGTCCGGGCGTTCCAGCAGGCCAACGGCATCGCGCCGGCCGATTTCACCTCGACCGCGACGCTCAGCGCCCTGAATCGCTACGTCCTGACACCGGCGCGGCAGACCGGCACGACGAATCCGTCCGCCCCGGCTCCGGCGGCGTCCGGTTGCGCGAGCAGCATCGAGTTCACGCAGACCTTGTCCGCCGGCAGCTCGAACGTCGAGGTCCGGCCGCTGCAGCAGCTGCTGCAATGCCTCGGCTACTTCCCGCAGGATGTCGCGCCGACCGGCAATTTCGGCGCCGTGACGGAAGCGGCCGTCAAAGCTTTCCAGAGCGCCAACGGCATCTCGCCGACCGGCGCCGTCGGACCGGCCACCAGGGCCGGACTCAACGGCTATCGCGGCTGACGGACACGACGTGACAAAATAAAAAACCCGGCCGTCAGGCCGGGTTTTTGGATCCGCGTTTATTTGATCTCGAGCTGCCGGGCCCGGATCTGCCGCGCCGCTTCCCGCGCCGCGGCGGTCAGGACCCCGACCGCTTCCTTTTCGATCCGCTGCTTCTCTTCCCGGGTGGCCGCCTTCAGGTAGCGCTCTTTCAGCGCCTCGATCTCCGGCGGCGCCTGGAGCACGAAATGGAAGGCGTCGCGGAAAGTGCCGGTGCGGCCGACGAAGAACTGGTCGGCTTCGGGATCATGGGTGCGGCCGTAGCTTTCGGCGTAGCGGTCCTCGATCAGGCCGGCGGTCTTGGCCAGCCGCGCGTTGACGCGTCCGGCGGCGCGCTCGGCGGTGGCGCCCTGCCGCGGATGGCGGGTGTCGATGGAAACGCGGATGGGGAAGGAGTGCGGCGTCAGGCGGACCCCGGTGTCGAGGATGATGTCCTGGTCGAGTTCGCCCTTGAGCGAGTCCTTGCTGATCACCAGCAGATCGGCTTCGTCGCTCACCGTCAGCCGTTCGCGCAGGCCGCTGCCCGAGGTGTCGGCCAGCTTCCTGACGTCCTGGCCGGCCAGCCTGGCGCCCTGCAGGAGTTCGAGAGCCGTGGCCATGCCCTGAGCCTCGCCCAGGAGCCGGCTGACCACGCCCATTTTCGTGTTCATGACGGCGGTCGCCGCCTCGTTGCCGATCCGGCCGCCCAGTGCCTCGCGGAGCGAGCCCGTATCGCCCTCGAAATACTGCCTGGCAAACTCCTTCTGACCCAGGACGCGCTCGATGAGAAAAGCCGTAGCCAGCGTGCCGCCGCCGTAGGCCTGG
>JBAIWZ010000130.1:0-1554 GCA_037916955.1 Acutalibacteraceae bacterium
CCTGGCGGAGGCCCGCGGCCGCTACGACCGGATCGTCGCGGTCGGCGAGCGCATCGCCAAGTACGCGCTGGAAGAGGGCATCAAGGTCGACGAGACCTTGCCGGGCGTGCCGGACAGCGTCGCCCGGGAAGACACCGGGGCGGTGAGCGACCGCGCCATCGACGAATTCCAGAACGGCGACTGGCGCGAGGTCGACATCCTTTACTCGCAATTCTCCTCTCTGACCGTCCAGACCCCCGACATCGACCAATTCCTGCCGTACGCGTTCACTTCCGAAGACACGGAACCGGCGGAAGACGCGCCGCTCGGCCTGCCGATCTTCAGCCCGTCCAAGGACGGCGTGGCGGAGAACCTGCTTAAAAGATACGCCGCGCTTTTTTTCCACTCGATAGCTTCCGAAGCCAAACTCTCCGAGTTCGCCGCCCGGACCGTGGCCATGGAGAACGCCGGGGCCAAGGCCCAGGAACAGATGGACAAGGCGCGGCTGCAATATTTCAAGGAGCGGCGCCGGGACTTTTCGCAGAAACAGATCGAGAGCTTTTTCGCCCACCGATCACTATGAACAATTTCGGGACCATCAAGACCGTGAGGGGCGGCGTCGCCGAGATCGACTTCCCGGAGCGGCTGCCGAGGGCCCACGCCCTGCTGCAGAGCGACGGCGGGGCCGCCAGGTTCGAGGTCGAGGAGATCATCGGCCGCTCGACGGTGCGGGCCATCGGCCTGACGTCGTTGGACGGGATCGAACGCGGCAGCCGCGTGGCCGACCTCGGCCGTTCGCTCTCGCTCCGCGTCGGCAAGGGAATGCTCGGCCGCATGTTCAACGTATTCGGCGAGCCCATCGACGGCAGGCCTTACGACGGCGGCCGGGAGATCGAGATCTTTCCGCCGGCGACCGGCGAACGCCGCGTCGTGCCGGCAGACGGGGCCGGAAGCGGGGGATTGCTGGAGACCGGCATCAAGGTCGTCGACCTGCTCACCCCGTTCCGTCCGGGCGACAGCGTCGGCCTTTTCGGCGGCGCCGGCGTAGGCAAGACGATCCTGATCACCGAGCTGATGCACACCATCGCCTCCAAGCGCGGCGGCTACACGGTGTTCGCGGGGATCGGCGAGCGCATCCGGGAGGGCCAGGAGCTGGTCCAGGCGCTGGCTGACCTGAAGGTGCTGGACAACGCCGCCCTGTTCTTCGGCGAAATGGACAAGCCGCCGGGGGCCAGGCTGCGCATCGGGCTGGCCGCGGCCGCGGCCGCCGAGTACCTGAGCGGCTCGGACGGCAAGGACGTGCTCCTGTTCATCGACAATATCTCCCGTTACGCGATGGCCGGCATGGAGGTCGGCGGCGTGCTGGGCAAGGTGCCGTCGGAACTGGGTTATCAGGCCAACCTGGAAAAGGACGTGGCCGTTCTGCAGGAACGGATCCGCGGCGGGGGCAAGGGATCGATCACTTCGGTCCAGGCGGTCTACGTTCCGGCCGACGACCTGACCGATCCGGCCGTGGTCACGATCTTCTCCCATCTGGACGCGTCCCTGGTGCTGTCGCGCGAGGTCGCCGAAAAG
>JBAIWZ010000131.1:0-10936 GCA_037916955.1 Acutalibacteraceae bacterium
GCCGGTGCAGGCGCAGGCGCCGATGGCCACGACGATCTTGGCCAGGTCGCGGATCTTCTTGACCTCGGCCTCGTGCTTGTCCGAGGCGATGGCGCCCTCGATGAAAGCGATGTCCATCGGCTCCCACTTGTTGTTGTTCTGGAGCACGCGGGCGTGGACGAACTGGAACAGGTGCTTCCACTCCTGCCAGTGGTCGTTCATGATCTCGGTCAGGACGATGGTGCTGTCCTCGCAGCAGGAATAAGAGAACCAGCCGATGCGGATCGGGGGCACGGCCGGAGTTCCGGGTTTATTCTCGGGCATAGGTCTCGGCTTGGTTAGACGACCAGCGTCTTGAGGTCGAATTTGGGGTCGGCGAGCTCCGCGAGGCGCGCCGAAAGGTCGAGCTTCTTCTCGATCAGCTTGGCCAGCGGCCCGATCTCGGCGGTGCGGTTGAGCATCGTGGCGCCGACGAGCCTCCCCTGCTTCATGATCAGCCGGGCGTAGGCGTTGGCCTCGCGCGAACCGCGGGCGATGATCTGGCGTCCGGGGACCGGCGCAACCGTGCCGACGAAGGCGATGTTGATGCCCAGGCCGCTCACGGCGTAAAAGGTCACCGCACGGTAGGGCGTCCGACGGCCGGCCATGTTCTGGCCGGCGATCCGGCCCTGCATCTGGGCGTTGCTCCAGCTGCCGAACTGGGTCTGCTCCTCGAAGATCTGGTCGTAATACTCGGCCGCGTCGCCGGCGGCCCAGACGTCGGGCGCGCTCGTCTCCAGGAACTCGTTGGTCACGACGCCGCGGTTGCACTTGATGCCGGCTTCCTGGGCCGGGCCGAACGGGCACATGCCGCCGATGCCGACCGCCGCGGCCTGGCAGGGCAGGCGCGTGCCGTCCTGCAGGACGACGCCTTCCATCGCCTCGCCGCCGTAAGCCTCGGTCACGTACTGGTTGCGGATAACCTTGATGCCGTTCTTCTCGAGCGCGTCCTCGATCATCCGGCCCGAGGGCTCGTCGAGCACCGGGTCCCAGTAGTGCGGCTCGCGGATGATCAGCGTCGTCTCCAGGCCCGAGAGCTTCCAGAGCTCGCACATCTCGAAGCCGATGGCGCCGCCGCCGATGACGACCGCCTGTTTGGAGGCCTTGGCCGCGGCCATCAGTCCCTGCCCGTCCTCGAGGGTCCGGACGTAGAAGACGCCCTTCTTGTCGGCGCCCGGAACGGTCCAGCGCCGGGCCTGGACGCCGATGGCCAGGAGCAGCTTGTCGTAGTTCAGGACGCGGCCGTCATCGAGCGTCGCGGTCCTGGCCGCGGTGTCGAACTTGGCCGCCGTGCGCCCGCCGATGAAATTTATCTTCTTGTCCGCGTACCAGGCCTCCTTGCGCAGCCAGATCTGGTCGAACGGCACCTTCCCCAGGAAAAAGTGGGGCTTGGAGATCATGATCCGGGAATAAAAAATGTGCGGCTCGGTGGAGACGATGGTGATCTCGCCGCCCGGATCGAGCTGGCGGACCGTCTCGGCCGCGGTCGTCCCGGCGACGCCGCCGCCGATGATCAGGTATTTCTTTTCCGCCATAACCGCGGGCGGACTATTCCGGGTAGATCTGCTTGCCGTTCTCGTCCCAGAGGAAAATGGCCTTGACCGGGCAGGACTGGGCGGCGATCAGGAGCGTCGCGTCGTCGACCGAGGGGTCCTCGATCTGGTCCCGGTTGATCGGGCCCGAGCTCTTCGCCCCGCCCTTGACCTTGTAGACGGCCTTGCTCTCGCCGTCGAGCTCCATGGCCGCCGGCGCGGCGACGATGCAGGGCGTGGCGCCGATGCAGATGTCGCGTTTGACCTCGAGTTTGGCGATCTTGCTGTCCGCCATACGTTTTCCGTTAGGATTATTTTAACCGCAAAAATTATAGCACAATCGCCCGCAATCCTGTACCGCGGGTCAGCGCATCGGCAGGCAGTGTTCGCAGATGCCCAATTCCTTAAGCCGCTTCAGGTAATCGATCATGGTCTGGACGAAGGCCGCGTGGCTCCAGGTCAGCGGCGCGGCCGACAGCTGGCCGCCGGTCAGCGGATTGAGCTGCTCGGAGAGGACGCCGCAGGTCTGGCTGTAGCGGACGACCCAGTCCAGGAGCTCGCCGGCCCTGGACATGTCCTTCTTGGTCTTGGCCGTCTTGATCAGGTACTGGGCGTACCAGAGCGTGCAGATGAACCAGGGATTGCCGGGGACCTTGTCGGAGACCTTGAAATATACGTCGCCGGCGTAGCGGGCCAGCCCGCCGATCGGTCCGGGGACCCAGAGCGCCTGACGGGTGTTCTCCCAGGCCCGGGCCAGGCGCGGGTCGTCGATGTCCAGGACGCCGAACTCGGTGACGCCGTAGATCGTCGAGGCGTCGATCTGCGTATCGCGGATGATCTGGCCGTCGTCCGTCCAGCGGACCGATTTCAGGAAGTTGCCGGTCTCGGGGTCGTAGAGGTGCTTCATCATCCCCTCCTGCACTTCGGCCGCCGCGTCCTCGTAGCGCTTGACCCGCTGCGTCTTGCCGAGGATGCGCGAGAACTCGGCGGCGGCCATGAGCCCGCCGTAGACCGAGGCGCAGGTGAAGGTGGAGACGGCGCGCTGCTCCTCCCAGAGGTTGTACGACGGCCGGGGCAGGCCGGTGTCCTCGTGGCGGTACTGGACCAGGAAGTTGGCGGCCGGCCGGATGAAGGAGTTATAGACGGATTCGATGAACTCCAGGTCGTGCTTGTTGACGTAGTGGTTGTAGAGCGCGTGCAGGACGAGCGCCGTCTCGTCCTCCTGGATGGGCAGGTGCGGATGGCCGGCGGCGACCCAGGGATGCCAGGACGAACCCAGCGACATGTCGGCGTTGTACTTATGCATCAGGTAGCCGTCCGGCATGATCACCTTGTTGCAGAACTTGAAGAACTCCTGGGTGTTCTCGAAATAGCCGGCGGAGTCGAGGGCCTTGGCCACGAAAGCGCCGTCGCGCGGCCACATGTAGGCGTAGGTGTCGCGGCCGTGCTGGAGGAAGTCGGAGTCGGCCGAGGCGATGACCGCGCCGCGGTTGTCGACGTGGGTGCGGATGATCAGGAGCGAGGTCTTGAACAGGTTGACCATGGTCGCCGGCAGGTCCGGGAACTCGAACTTGTACATGTCGATCCAGGCCCGCCAGAAATCCTCGGTGGTCCGGAGCAGGTGCTCGGGGGTGCGCTCGAGGATGTACTGGTTGAGTTCGTGGGCCTCGACCAGGCTGTGGCCGGCGGCGATCCAGTAGTAGACGGTCGCCTCGCCCTTCGACGGCAGGTTCAGCTCGAAGCCGACGACCGAATCGACCGAGCCGTGGTCGACCGGGTTCTTGGACAGGACGCCGTCCTCGGCGTCGCGCCAGGTGCCTTCGAGCCCGCGGTGGTGGGCGGTGCCGATGGCGTAATCGGAGATGCCGGAGCCGCCGGACTGGCCGGAGATCATGAAGACGCGCCGGCCCTTGTAGTGGACGACGATGTTCTCGACCGGTTCGTAGAAGGCGCTGTTGCCCTGGGCGGTCTCGGAGATCTGGAACTCCTGGCCGAAGAAGACGCGGGCCTTGCGGGCGCCGTTCCGGGTGTTGCGGACGGTCGCGCGGCGGATGAACAGGTTCTTCTCGTTGTAGACGGCGTCGCGGAACTCCACGGACAGGCCGAGCCCGTCGTGAGTGGCGACCGTCGAGCCGACCATGCTGGCCTCCTCGTAACGGATGTCCTTCTTCCAGGCGGCGTCCTCGAGCCAGCTGAAGTCGCCGTCGACCCAGAAGCCGACGTGATGGCGATGGCCGCCGACATGATTTTCCTGGCCGACGTAATCGTAAAAGAGGTCCCGGACCAGGCCGTTGGAGTCGAGGCAGACCAGCAATTGGCCGTTGCCAAGCACGAGCGAACGGGGCATAAGTCCCTTACTGCGAAGGCCCGAGCGCAGCGGCCCTTAGGCCGCGAACGTAGGGCCAGTAAGGATGTGTAGGCCGGCGGAGCCGGCTTTCTTCTTGCAGAAAAGCGCCCTGATGCCCCGCCTGTAGCGGCGGGGACGCTTTACATTATATCACGTCAGGGCCGCCGTGGGCACATTTAAGGCTGCCCCGCCTTAGCCTTATAATTTCAACGAATCGGCTGTTCTGAGCTCCGCGAAACGGGATGAGATGCGACGGTCTGGAGCGAGCGGGGCCGTGAGGCGCACTTGTTGGTGCGCCGGAACGGACCGCGAGCGAAGACCAAGCAGATCGCCCGTTTCGGACGGCGAATAGAAAAGCCCCTCCATGGTTCGGCATGAAGGGGTTTTATCCGGCGCGGTGCGTTACTTCTTCGCTTTCATCCTCGGCGCGACCACGACCATGCTCTTGTCGAGCTGCTTCAGGCGCTTGTCGATGGACTCCATCGCGTCCTTGATGGTCCTGTCGGCCTTCAGCTCGGCCGCGAGTTCGGCGTCGCCGATGACGTCCCTGACCCAGGCGGCCAGGTCGTTCTTCGCCGCGTTGACGTGGTGTTCGAACATCGGCTGCGGCACTTTGGGCAGGGCCGCCAGCATCTCCTTCAGGCTCTTGACCACCGGTCCCTTGTGGAACCAGAAGGCCTTCCATTCGGGAGTGACCACGGCCAGAAAGCGTTTGGCTTCGGCCGGAGTTGGATTCTTCATGGTTTCTCACCCCCTTTCACGGACGCGAGGCGCGTCTGGAGATCACGGACCGCATTCATGTAGCTGGCGAAAGCGTCGTACGGCGATTCGTAAGGATTGAAATAGGCGTGGACGTCGCCGTCGGCGAACCACTTGGTGCACATGTAATAGAAATGGTCGGAGGTCTGGAGCCGGCTCCAGTCGTCGACCAGGCCCTTGTCGCCGGACTCGAGCACCGGACGCTCCAGCTGGTAGACCGTGCGCAGCGCCTCCTCCTGCAGGCGGTTGCCGCGCCAGGCGGTCAGGTCGCGGCCGACGTCGGCCCAGGAAACGTAGGCGGGGCAATCGATCTCCCCCACCGGCTCGAACTGCGCGAGCAGCTCGCTCGGGGTGGCGAAGCCGTTGTCAGGATGCTTCAGGATCTCGCCCGGCAGATGGCGCAGGAAGTCGAAGATCCCAGTCTCGACCCATTGGTGCTCGCCGATCGTCTCGTAGTCCATGAACAGGTTGACGTTGGTGCCGTTGCCGTTGACCTTGTCGATCCAGCGGGCGAACTTGCCGGCGGTCAGCGGCCAGTCCTTCCAGTCGCGCGTCGAGAAGCGGAAGGCGATGTCGTCGGAGAGCCGGTAGTTCTTCATCAGCAGACCGAGCTTCTTGGCGCCGGCGGGCCGGTAGACGAAATCCGGGCTGCGCCAGCCGAGCAGGCGGTCCGCTCCCTCGGCCAGGATGCCGCGGAAGCCCAGATCCTCGATCTCGGCGGCGACCTCGTTGGAATAGATCAGCTCGGTGGTGCGGAAGACGCGCGGGTAGACGCCGAACAGCCGGTGGACCTTGGCGAAGTGGAGGCCGACCTGGCGGCGGAACTCCTCGCGCGAGTACAGGAAAGCCAGCGAATGGTGATAGGTCTCGCTCAGCACCTCGACGCGGCCGGTCTTGACCAGGTCGCGGAAGGAATCGAGGACGTCCGGCGCGTAGATCTCCAGCTGTTCAAGCAGGACGCCGGAGAACGAATAGGACAGCCGGAATTCCGGGTGCCTCTCCAGCAGTTCGAGCATCAGCCGGTTGGCCGGCAGATAGCATTTGCGGCTGACCCGTTCGATGATGTGGCGGTTGTCGAGCGAGGTCTTGGAGACGTCGCTGAAATAATCGTGGTCGCGGCCGATGCCGAAATACGGGTACTTCTTGACCCGGAACGGCTGATGGACCTGGAAATAGAGGCAGACTGCCGGCATATCAATGCGGACCGACGGCGGTCACTTCATCGTAAACGCGGCGGAGGCGCCGGCCGGCGTCGGCCCAGCCGAAGCGGCGGGCCTCGCGGCTGGCCTCGACCGCCATGACCTCCTTGATCGCCGGATACTCGAGGATGCTCAGGATCTTCGAGGCCATGTCGTCGACGTCCCAGAAATCGATCTTGAAGCAGTGGCGGGCGACCTCGCTGACCCCGGACTGGCGGGAGATGACCGACGGCAGGCCGAAGGACTGGGCCTCGAGGCAGGTCAGGCCGAACGGCTCGGAGACGGACGGCATGACGAAGGCGTCGGCCAGCGAGTAGAGCGCCGAGAGGTCGGCGCCGCGGACGAAGCCGATGAACGAAACGCGGTCGGCGATGCCGAGCGTCCGGGCCAGCCCCTTCATCTGCTCCTCCATGTCGCCGGAACCGGCGACGACGAACTGGACGCGCGGCTTGTATTCGAGCACTTTCTTGGCGGCCTGCAGGAAATAATCCGGACCTTTCTGGATGGTCAGGCGTCCGAGGAAGAGCACGATCTGCTTGCCGGAGTTCTTGAGGTCGCGCACGTGCGACGGGCCGGCGCCGGCCGGCTCGAGCTCGTCGAAAACGTTGTGGACCACGGTGATCTTGTCGGCGGGGATGCCGTAGCGGTCGACGATGATCCGCTTGGTGAACTCGCTGACGGCGACGATGCGGTCGGCCGTCTCCATGCCGAGCTTTTCTATCTCGTAGACGTCCTGGTTGGGCAGGCCCATGCCGGTGCGGTCGAACTCCGTGGCGTGGACGTGCAGGACCAGCGGCTTGCCACTGACCTTCTTGGCCTCGATGCCGGCGAGGAAGGTCAGCCAGTCGTGGGCGTGGATGACGTCGTGAGGCTCCTTGGCGGCGATCCGGCCGGCCTGCTTGGCGTACCAAAGCACGCGGCCGAACAGGCTCAGGCCGTGGTGGCTTCCCCGGGCGAAGCGCAGCGAGGTCTTGTAGCGCTTCGAGGTCAGGTACGGATTGTAGAGCATCTCGACGGAGACCGAAGCCGGCGTGCTCGGATCAGCGAACCGAACGCGCTTAAGCACACCACCAACGTCCATCCGCTGCGGCAGAACAAAGGTCACGTCAACGCCCGCTTCTGCAAGACCTTGCACGATGCCTTTGCACGCTACGCCTAAGCCGCCAGCGTTATGCGGTGGGAATTCCCAGCCGAACATGAGAACCCGCATGTATCTAGCCGATTCGGACCCTGTGGATAAATCTTGGGCCCGCATCACGAGCAAAGTATACCACGAAAAAGGCCGACATTAAAGTTCCGGCGGTGGTGCCGGAATTTTACGTTTTATTGGCTGAATGAAGCAAAATTCATCTTTTCCGGAACATCCTTATCAACAGATCAGCATGCTGTCGCCGAAAGAGAACAATTTAAAGCCGCGGCCGATCGCCTGACGATACAGTCGCAAGACCCGGCCGCGGCCGGTGAAAGCCGAGACCAGCATCAGCAGGCTCGACCGCGGCACGTGGAAGTTGGTGATCAGGCGATCGACGAAACGGAAGCGGTGGCCTTCGCGGATGAAGATGTCCGTGCGCCCGCGGAGACAGGAGAGTTCGGGTCCGACCGCTGCCGACTCCAGCGTCCTGACGACCGTGGTGCCGACGGCGACGATCGGCCGGCCGGACCGCTTGGCCGCGTTCAGGAAACGCGCCGTCGCCGGAGCGATCTCGTAGGTCTCCGCGTGCAGCCGCCCCTCTTTCAGGTTCCGCTCGGTGAGCGGCGCGAAGGTGCCGAGGTTGACGTGCAGGGTGACGAACTTCACGGCGACGCCGGCGGCGCGCAGCCGTCGGAGCAGGCGCCTGGTGAAATGCAGCGAGGCCGTCGGCGCGGCCACCGATCCGCGGCGCCGGGCGAAGACCGTCTGATATCTCGCTTTCAGTTCTCGCCGGCCGAGCGGCGAATTTTTTATGTACGGCGGCAGCGGCGCCTCGCCGTTCCTTTCCAGGAACGCCGGCGTGCCGGCGATCGGGAACGACGGCCTGAGGAAATAATACTTCTCATCCTGTCCGGCCACGCGAAAACGGGCCTTGGCGGCCGTCAGCGTCGAGCCGACGGCCAGCCGCCGGTCGGCCATGACCTTCCACCGGCCGCGCTCGGCCGAAACGTACAGCAATCGGGCCTTGCCGCCGGTCTCCTTGCGCATCTCGATCCGGGCCGGCAGGACCTTGGTCTCGTTCAGGACCAGGACCGCGCCCGGCGGCAGGAATTTCGGCAGGTCGCGGAAGCGGGCGAACGCGGTCCGGCCGGTCGCGCGGTCATGGACCAGCAGCCGGGCGTTGTCGCGCGGCGAGGCCGGCCGGTTGGCCACGGCCTCCGGCGGATACCGGAAATCGTAGCGCCGCAGGATGCGCTCCAGGTCGGACATGGCGGTCAGATCAGGCCGCGTTTCAGGCGGCGGCGGACGCCGTCGACGAGCCCGTTGAAAAAGTGGAGATTGTGGAAAGTGAGCAGCGACAGCGCGGTCACTTCCTTGGCCCGGAACAGGTGGCAGATGTAGCTGCGGGTATAGCCGGCAGCGCAGACGGAGCAGGAGCATTTCCGGTCGAGCGGCGCGCGGTCGGCGAGATAACGGCTCTGGTTGAGGTCGAGCCGGCCGGCCGAGGTGAAGGCCGTGCCGTGGCGGGCGTAGTGCGTCGGCACGGTGCAGTCGAAAGTGTCGGCGCCGGCTTTGACGACCGCCTCGATGTCCTCGGGATGGCCGATGCCGAGCAGGTGCCGCGGCCGATCCTCCGGCAGTTCGTCCACCACCCAGCCGATCATCTTCGTCATCGCCGACTTGTCGTCGCCGAATTCGCCGCCGATGCCGAAGCCGTCGAAATCCAGGGCGCCGATGAACTTCGCGCTCCGGCGCCGCAGGTCCTCGAACTTGCCGCCCTGGACCACGCCGTAGAGCGCCTGCTTCGTGCGCTTCGCCTCCAGGCAGACCCTGGCCCAGCGATGGGTGCGTTCGAGCGAGCGCGCCGTGTAGTCGTGGTCCGCGGCCGGCGAGGTGCACTCGTCGAAGGCGAAGATGATGTCCGCGCCGAGCGCCTCCTGGATCCGGATCGATTCCTTCGGTCCGAGGAAAACGCGCCGGCCGTCGATGTACGAGGTGAACTCGACGCCGTCCTCGCCGATGCTCAGGAGCTTCGGCTGCTGGCCGGTCGTGATGCTGGCGCTGATCCGCTGTTTCAGGATCTTGCCCGTGCCCAGGTCGCGGCCGAACCCCAGGCTGAAGACCTGGTAGCCGCCGGAGTCGGTCATCATCGGCCCCCGCCAGTTCATGAACTTGTGCAGGCCGCCAGCGGCCTTGACCACCCTCTCCCCCGGCTTCAGGTGCAGGTGGACGGTGTTGGCGATGAGCAGGCGGCTGCCGGCGCGACCGGCCTCCTCGCTGGTGAGCGTCTTGACCGAGGCCTGGGTGGCCACGGTCACGAGCGCCGGCGTTTCGACCTCGCCGTGCGGCGTCTTGATGACGCCGAGGCGGGCCCGGCTGCGCTTTGATCTTTTTTGGATGGTGAATTCCATAGTCGTCGGCGGCCGCCCGGCGGCCGCTCGGTCCCGGAAATATAGCATGAAAACGCGGAAAATCAATGGCTTGGGCGCCCGACCGGGACGGGCTTCCAGCCTCGCCAAAGGACCGCGAACCGGCTATAATTGTTCAGACGAAATAGCCTGAATACGCGGCTCCGCGGCCGCCGGCCGACTCGACCGTATTTGGGCTTGACAGAGCGGAAAATCAGTGATTAGCTAGTGCCATATTCAGAACCGGCCGCCCCTATGCTGCTGCCTAAGAAGATCGTCCCGGAAAGCCAGATCAACCTCGTCCATACGTCGTCGCCGGTCGGCCGCGGCGATCTTCAGGCTTTCGACTCGATGCTCAAGCGGCTGACCAAGAGCTTCCCCAACACCAAGGTCTACGACGTCGAGCGCCAGGAGCTGGACCCGCGGTACCTGGCGGCCAGCGAACGGGAGCGTCTCAAGAAATTCCGGCTGGCGGAGAAGACCGCGAACTGGCTGCTCCCCGTCTATGGCGGGACCGGCTGCGCCGACCTGGTCCGGCACCTCGGCGAGGAGGACCTGCAGCACATCAAGGCCAACGCGCCGGTGGTCAACGGCTTCAGCGACACCACCTTCCTGATCAACTACCTTTACTTCGAGCTGGACCTGCTGACCTTCCACTTCACGAACGCCGTCGGCCTGTTCGGCAACGACCACAGCCAGCTGTTCTTCGACGTCATCCAGGGCAAGACGCAGTCATTCTCCTTCACCGACCCGCGGACGCGCTGGGTCGGTGCCGGGCCCGTCGATAAGCCGGTCGAAGGCGTCGCCATCGGCGGCAACTTCTCCACCTTCCGGGACCTCCTCGACATCTGCCACATCGGCTCCGCCTCCTGGAAGCCGTTCGTCCTGTTCATCGAGGACATCGACCTCGACGCCGAGGACCTGCATCGGATCGTCATCTCGCTCGACCAGCGGAAGATGTTCAAGCAGTGCCGGGCGATCGTCGTCGGCCGGATGGACGAACGCGACTACGCCAGCGCCCACAAGCGCTTCAACGAGATCTTCGGCGGCAACCAGGAGGAGCAGCCGGCCGAAGCCTTCCACCACTACATCGAGCACCTGCTGTCCGAGGTCATCGAGGACCGCAAGAAGGCGAACGACCCGCTGTACATCCTGAAGGTCGAGAATTTCGGCCACAACGTCGAGAAGAATCCGATGATCGTGCCGATCGGCGGCAAGACCCTGATCCATCCCGACGGCCGGATCGAATTCGCGGGTCCGTTCGTGAAATGACCTGAGATCGTAAAAACCCGGCCGCTCAGGCCGGGTTTTTGATTTTTGAGTGCGAAGCACACCTTGCAGAAGAATTATCGTCAGTTCGCGAGGCCTCGCGTCGCGTCGCGACGCGCCTGCAGGCCGAGCACATGCCCTGCAAAATGTCGGAAGCGTACGCGGGCCGCGAGCGGGTCCGATTCGCGAAGATCCTCAAGTCGAGCGCAATAACACGCTGCGGGTGGCGCGGTTTCGGGGCCCCCAGCGGCGCGCAGCCGCGCGAGCACCGA
>JBAIWZ010000132.1:0-4984 GCA_037916955.1 Acutalibacteraceae bacterium
CTTCTTTTTCCCCGATTCACAACTGCAGAGCGACATCGAAGCGCGGCGGCTGGCCGCCGAGGTCCTGCTCACCGGCTGGCGCGCCGAACTTGACGCCCGGACGCCGGGCGCCGGCCTGACCGAGGCCTCAGCCAAGGGCCGGGCCAATGTCGCCGAACTCAAGATGCTGATGGACGACCTGGCCTCCGCCCTCGACGAGACCACCCTGTCGGCCAACCCGAACCTGACCCAGCCGGCGCTCGACGCCTATAAACTGAACGTCTCCGCGGCCCGGGCCTCGCTGTCAGCGGCCGCGGCCAATATCCTGGCCGGCGAAGAAAAGCTGCAGACCGCCGGATCCGCCCTTGCCGTGGCCCAGGACCAGCTGGCGCTGAAACAGTCCGGCGGTCCGGCTTCGCAGGTCGCCGCCCAGCAGGCGACCGTCGATCAGGCCGTCGCCGCACTCGCCGCCCAGCAGGCCCTGGCCAAACTGGCCGAGGCCGGGGTCCGCAACGCCGCCGCCCAGCTCGCCAAGACCGTCCTGCATTCGCCGATCGACGGCGTGGTCACCAGGCGTTCGGTCGAACCGGGCGAGATCATTTCCCAGAACCAGCCCGTCCTGGCGGTCATCTCGGCCTCGGCCTTTCAGGTCGAGACCGGCGTCGCCGAGGCCGACATCGCCAAGATCAGCCCGGGCGAAGCGGCCGACGTCACCCTCGACGCCTACGGCCCGTCCGAGGTCTTTCCCGCTGAAGTGATCGCCGTCGATCCGGCCGCTACCGTCGTGAACGGCGTCCCGTCCTACAAGGTGACGCTCCGCTTCACCCGGGACGACCCCCGCATCAAGGAGGGCATGAGCGCCGACATCAGGATCGCCGCCGCGGCCAGGAAGAACGCCATCGCGGCGCCGCGCCAGGCGGTGATGTTCCGGAACGGCGAGGCCTTCGTGCTCGTCGAAGAGGCCGGCCGCTCGGTCGAGAGGAAGATCGAGACCGGCATCCGGGACTCCGACGGGCGGATCGAGGTCCTCTCCGGACTGTCCGAAGGCGAACGGATCGCCGATTTCGGCGCCGCCAATTAAGCCGCTATGCCAGCTATGAACAACGAACAACCCAGCCGGGAGATCATCCGGGAGGAACGCGCCATCCTGAAGGAGGAACAGAAGATACTGGCCGAGGAGAGGACCATCCTGAAAAAGGTCAACCGCACCCTGGAGATAGCCGCCGTCGCGGCGTCCCTGCTGATCGTCGGCGCCGCCGCCGGACTCGTCTACTGGCGATCGGCCTCTTCGCGCGTCTACGCCGACAAGGCCGCGGTCGCGGCCGACCGGATCGACCTGGCCCCCGAGAGTTCGGGAACGCTGGAGGAGGTGTTCGTCCGCGAGGGCGATTCCGTCCAGGCCAACGCGCCCGTCGCCCGGGTCGGCAACGAACTGATCAAGGCCAAGGTCGCCGGACTGGTGATCGCCGCCAAGGACGACATCGGAAAACTCATCAACCGGGGCGAGCCGGTGGTCAGCATGATCGAACCGGACTCCTTGCGCGTCGTGGCCAGCCTCGAGGAGGACAAGGGTCTCCGCGACGTGCGGATCGGCCAGCTGGCCGTGTTCACCCTGGACGCCTTCGGATCGAAGAAGTTCTCGGGCACGGTCGACGAGATCAGTCCGACCTCCAAGGATTCCGGCGCCGTCTTCTCGATCTCCGACAAGCGCGAGGTCAGGGACTTCGACGTCAAGATCCGCTTCAACGCCGCCGGCTACCCCGAGATCAAGAACGGCATGTCGGCCAAGGTCTGGATCTACAAGGACTGAAGCCATGCCCGCCCCGGACAAAATCCCCGCCGCCCGCGACCATCGCTGGCTGATACTGCTGACCGTCATCGTCGGCACCTTTTTGGGGCGCCTCGACCAGACCATCGTCAACCTGGCCCTGCCCAAGATCATCGGCGACTTCCGGATCACGGTCGAGACCGCCGGCTGGATCGCCACGGCCTACATCCTGGCCAACGCCGTCTTCGTGCCCATCTGGGGCAAGCTCGGCGACACCATCGGCCGCAAGAAGGTCTACATGATCGGCTTCGCCGTCTTCATCCTGGGTTCGGTCTTCGCCGGCCTGTCCTGGAACTTCGGCTCGATGATCGCCGCCCGGATCATCCAGGCGATCGCCGGCTCGGCCGATTATCCGACGGCCATGGCCATCCTGGCGGTCACCTTCAAGCAGGGCCGCGAGCGGGCCCAGGCCCTGGGCATCTGGTCGGCGTCGTTCGCCGCCGCCGCGGTCTTCGGGCCGCTGATCGGCGGACCGCTGATCGACGGCTTCGGCTGGCGTTCGGTCTTCATCATCAACCTGCCCGTCGGCCTGGTCGGCATGGCCATGGCCTGGACCTTCGTCCGCGAATCGGTCTCCGGCGCGACCGCGCGGCATTTCGACTGGTGGGGCGCGCTGACGCTCGGCGCCGCCCTGACCACGCTCGTGCTGGTGCTGGACAAGGGCAACGGCTGGGGCTGGCTCTCGGCCAGGAGCGTCGTCTGCTACGTCCTGACCCTGGCCCTCACCGCCGTCTTCATCCGCCTGGAGCAGCGTCAGCCCGACCCGATCGTCGACCTCAAATTTTTCCGCAACGCGGTCTTCGTCAACACCCTGGTCAACAACTTCGTCGTCTTCATGGGCATGATGGGCAGCATTTTCCTGCTGCCGATCTTCGCCCAGACCTTCCTGGGTTACGACGCCCGGGAGACCGGCCTGCTGTTCATGCCCATGGCCGCCTGCATGGTGCTGGCGTCGCCTCTGGGCGGCAGCCTGACCGGCAAGGTCCAGCCGCGCTACGTGATCGCCGCCAGCACGGCGATCGCCGCCCTGGGCATCTACCTGTTCATCGGGCTCGATCCGAGATCGACGCCGATCGACATCATCCTGCCGCTCGGCATCATGGCCTTCGGCATGGGCTTCGGCATGGCCCAGCGCACCAACATCATCGCCTCGGCCGTGCCGGCGCATGAGGTCGGGATCGCCTCGTCGATCCTGGCGCTGGCCCGCAACATCGCCGGCGCCTTCGGCATCGCCGTTTTCGGCAGCATCCTGACCGATTCGCAGGCCGCCCATCTCATGGAGATCGCCAAGGACAGCGTCATCCGGACGTCCGATCCGGCAGTCTACGGCCAATTCATGGGGCTGATCGCCCTCAAGGCGCAGATCTCGGCCTATGCCACGGTCTTCACGGTCTCCTCGCTGATCGTCCTGGCCGGGGCTTTCCTGGCCCTGCGCATCCGGGTCGAAAGGGAAAAGATCGGCGTCAGGGTCCAGGTCGAATGACGGGCCGCGCTCCGGCGCGGCTTTTTTCGGAACAAAGTGGTATCATTTGCAGGCTAATGTTATCGGGCCCGGTCGGGCCGCCATGATCATTATGTCCGGTTCCAGATCATTCTTTTATCGGGCGCCTTTGGGCCTGCATCTGGCCATTTTCGGCATTCTGTCGGTCGTTCTCGCGGCTGCCTTGCCCTATAGCGAGGGTCTGTACGGGATCAAGGACACCGGCCTGCGCAACCTGGGCGTCATCTACGCCATCACGGTGGCCTTCCTGATGTCCATTTCCATCGGCCGCCGCCGGTCGCTCCAGGAAATGGTCCTGCTCGAACTGAACAAGGTCCGCCGCATCCACCATCTGGCCAAAAACATCGTCCTTCAGCAGCCGGCGCTCCAGTCCTGGTACGACGAGCTGCATTCGGCGTTGGAGACCTACCTGGAATTCTTCCGGAGCCACGATCTGGGATCGTACGAGGACAGCAACCGGCTGTTCCGCCGCGTCAGTTATCTGGTCTATTCGCTGCCGCAGCGGCACTCGGATCACAACGGCGAACTATACGGCGGCCTGCTCGACACCGTGGGCAGCGCGACCGAAGCCCGCGAGTACGTCGGCAACCTGATCGCGCCGAGCGTCGGCGGATTCCAGCTGACCGTGGTGCTGGTGATCAGTCTGGCGCTGGGGATCATGTCGTCGGCGGCCAGTCCGTTCGGCCTCCTGCCGCGGCTCGGCGCCGGACTCACCAATTTCTGCACTTTCCTGGTGCTGGAGATCTTCTACGATTACGAATTCATGGCCGGCAAGCGCAAGCGGCAGATGGCCGACCTCTACGTTGAGAACCTGCAGCAACTGACGGAAGCGATGCCCGCCTGAGATCAAAAAACCGCCGGCTCGCGCCGGCGGATTTTTTATATCTTCTCAGCGGACGGCCGGCGTCTGACCGACCAGGCCAATCCGGCCAGGGTCAGGCAGCCGATCAGCGATCCGACGGCGGACAGGTCGAAGGCCGCCCGCGGAGACACGTGGTCCCAGATCCGGCCGAGGCCGTAGCCGCCGACGATCACGGCCACGCCCGTGACGGCGTAGAAAACGGCGTAAGCGCTGCCGTGCGAGTGCGACTCGACCAGATCGGCGATGAGCGCCCGGCCCGAACCCTCGGTCAGGGCGTAGAACAGGCCATAGAGAGCGAAGAGCCAGAGCGCCAGGTCCAGCCCCGGCAGGCGGGCGAAGCCGAATTCGACGACCGCCAGCACCAGCCAGCCGGCCGCCAGCACCGGCAGCTTGCCGATACGGTCGCTCCAGACGCCGATCGGGTAGGACATGAGCGCGTAAACTAGGGTGAAACCGGCGAACAGCACGGGGATCAGCGCCCGGTGGATGCCGACGTCGCCCGCGCGGACCAGGAACAGCGAATCGTTGATCTTGGTCAGGACGGCGACGGTGGTGCCCAGCGTGAAGATCCAGAAACGCCAGGGCAGGGGACGGGCGGCTGCCGCCGGCGCGGCGACCGAGCGCTCCGGCTCGCGGACGCCCAGCCAGATCAGGCCCAGGGCGATGAGTCCGGGCACGGCGGCCAGGGCGAAGATCAGCCGGTAGGTGCCAGCGGAGGTGCCGATCAGGATGAGCAGGCCGGCGGCGACGAGCGGGCCCAGGACCGAACCCGTAGTGTCGATCAGGCGGTGAAAACCGAACAGCCGGCCGCTGT
>JBAIWZ010000133.1:0-2374 GCA_037916955.1 Acutalibacteraceae bacterium
AAAAACACCCCGCCGCTCGAGCGAGCTGCGGGGTTTTTGAGTCAGGCGACCTTCAGAAGCCGGAATCGGATTCCAGCTTCGGCGGGTCCCAGGGGAGAAGCCGCTTCGGAACGCGGCCGCGCTGGTAAGGCACGGCCTCGCCGTTCTCGTTGCGCATCAGGCTGATGTCGGCCGGCACCGGGAAATCGCGCGGAGGCGAATCCGGGTGCGCGGCCTTCATGAAGGCCAGCCAGATGGGCAGGGCGAGACCGCCGCCGGTGGCGTCCTTGGCGATCGGCTGCGGGGTCATCCGTCCGACCCAGACGCCCGCGACCAGGTCCGGGGTGAAACCCATGAACCAGACGTCGCGGAAGTCGTTGGTCGTTCCGGTCTTGCCCGCCGCGGGCCGCGCGAGTTCGCGCACGCGCCGCCCGGTGCCCTGTTCGACCACTCCTTTCATGAGGTAGGTCAGGGCGTAGGCGTCGTCGGCCGGGACGGCCTGGGGCCGTTCGGCCATCGGCGTCGGATCGGCCGCGTAGATCTCGCTGCCGTTCTCGTCGAGGATCCTGGTGAAGAATATCCCCAGGACCTCGGCGTCCGGATGCCTGGGCAGCTGCTTGCCGCCCGAAGCGATCGTCGCGTAGGCGAAGGTGTGCTCCCAGAGGGTGATGTCGGCCGCGCCGACCGAGAGCGGAAGCACCCGTTCGAGCGGCGACACGTACCCTACCCGGCGCATGGTCTTGATGACCTCGTCGACGCCGACCTTGGCGGTCAGCTGGACCGAGATCGAGTTGAGCGACCTGGCCAGCGCCGTCCGGAGGTCCACGGCCCCGTAGTACTGGTTGTTGTAGTTCTTCGGGCACCAGGTTCCGGAGGCCGTCGGGTAGCAGACCGAGGTGTCGGTCATGACCTCGTCGACCGTGACGCCGCGCATGAGCGCGGTCAGGTAGACGTTGGGCTTGATCGACGAACCCGGCTGGCGGTGGGCCATCGTGGCGGCGTTGTACTGGTTCTCGCCGTAGTCGTAGCCGCCGACCAGCGCCTTGAGGGCTCCGGTCCGCGGATCGACGACCACCATGGCGCCCTGCAGGGCTTCGGGATGTCCCTTGCCCGCGGTGCGCCGCGACGAGATGGCGTAACGGACGGCCTTGGTCATCTTGCCCGTCCGCTCCTCCCGGGTCTCCACCCGGATGGACATCATGTCGCCGACGGCCAGCTTCTGGCCGGTGCGCCACTCCCAGTCCCCGATGCGTTTGACGTCGTTCGGGTCCATTGGGAAGAGGCTGCCCCGCGCGCAGACGGCGATGCCGCCCTTGAGCGAAGCCACCTTGGCCATCTCGATGGTGTTGTCGGGGACCTGGTCCGTCGTCGGCCGGCACTCGCCGGCGAACTCCGGATCATGCCCCTCCGGGCCGTTGAACCCGAGGCGCCGTTCGATGTCGATCAGGCCGAAGCGCACCGCCGCCTCCGCCGCCCGCTGCATGCGCATGTCGAGCGTCGTGTGGACGGTGAGGCCCTTGAGGTAGATCGCGTCCCAGCCGTACATCCGCGTCAGTTCCTTGCGGACGTGTTCGCAGAAGTACGGCGCGGCCGTCCGGTTCAGGGGCTCTTCGGGCTTCTCGCCGCCGATCATGGCGATCTCTTCGGCGAGCGCCTTCTGCCTCTGCTCCTCGGTGATGTAGCCGGACTCGGCCATCCGTCCGAGGACGTAGGCCTGCCGCGACTTGGCCGCCGGGAAGTTCTTGCCGTAGGGCGAGTAGGTCGTCGGCGCCTTGGGCAGGCCGGCGAGCACGGCCGCCTCGGCCAGCGTGAGCTGGGAGACGTCCTTGCCGAAGTAGGCCTGGGCCGCGGCCTCGATGCCGTAGGCGCCGTGACCGAGGAAGATCTGGTTGAGGTAGATCTCCAGGATCCGGTCCTTGGACACCGATTTCTCGAGCCGCACGGCCAGCAGTATCTCGCGGATCTTGCGGATGTAGGTCTTCTCGTTGGTCTTGAGGATGACCTGCTTCACCACCTGCTGGGTCAGCGTCGAGCCGCCCTGCTTGTGGTGTCCGCTCCGGTGGTTGGCGATGGCGGCGCGGATGATGGCCGTCAGGTCGACGCCGTGGTGCGAGTAGAAGTCCTTGTCCTCGGCGGCGATGAACGCCTGCCGGACGTGGAGCGGCACCTGGTCGAGCTTCACGAGCACGCGGTCCTGCAGCGTCAGGTTGCAGATGAGCTCCCCGTCCGCCGAGAACACGCGCGTCGAGACCGTCGGGCTGTACTGAAGCGCCGCCTCGACGTTGTCGTTCAGCTCGCGCGTCAGGTAGGCCGCGGCGCGGGGCGCCGCGAAAGCGGCGGCCAGCTGGATGACCGTGGCGAAGACGCCGATGAGCGACAGGAAGCCGGCGCGGCG
>JBAIWZ010000134.1:0-2713 GCA_037916955.1 Acutalibacteraceae bacterium
CGCGTACCAGGTCGAGACCGGTGATCGCCTCGGTGATCGGGTGCTCGACCTGCAGGCGAGTGTTCATTTCGATGAAGTAGAACTCGCCGTCCTGGAACAGGAACTCCATCGTGCCGGCGCCGCGGTATTTGAGCTTGCGCACAGCCGCTGCGGCGAGCTCGCCGATCTTCGCCCGCTGCTCATTGTTTAGGGCGGGCGAGGGCGCTTCTTCCAGCACTTTCTGGTGCCGGCGCTGCAGCGAGCAATCGCGTTCGCCGAGATGAATGCCCGCGCCCTTGCCGTCGCCCAGCACCTGGATCTCGATATGGCGCGGCCGGCCGAGATATTTCTCGACATAGACCGAATCGTTGGCGAAGGCCGCCTTGGCTTCGGCACGGGCCAGCGCGAAGGCTTCGGCCGCCGTGTCGGGGCTTTCGACGACTTTCATGCCGCGTCCGCCGCCGCCGGCGACGGCCTTGATCAGCACGGGCCAGCCGATCCTGCCGCCCAGCGCCACGACGTCCTCAAGTGAACCGACCGGTCCAGGTGAGCCCGGCACCAGTGGCAGGCCGAGCTCCTGGGCGGTCTGCTTGGCCACGATCTTGTCGCCCATCATGCGGATGTGCTCCACGGTCGGGCCGATGAAGGTGAATCCGTGTGCCTCGACAGCCTCGGCAAAGCGGGCATTCTCGGACAGGAATCCGTAGCCAGGGTGGATCGCGTCGGCGCCGGTGATGGTGGCGGCCGACACGATCGCCGGGATGTTGAGGTAGCTGTCGCGCGCCGGCGGCGGACCGATGCAGACCGCTTCGTCGGCCAGGCGCACATGCATGGCATCGGCGTCGGCCGTCGAATGCACGGCCACGGTCTGGATACCCATCTCGCGGCAGGCGCGATGGATGCGAAGCGCGATCTCGCCGCGGTTGGCGATCAGGACCTTGTCGAACATCCGGCGCGGACCGAGGCTATTCGACGATCATCAGCGGCTGGCCGAATTCCACCGGCTGCGCGTTGTCGATCAGGACCTGCGCCACAGTGCCGGCCTTGGGCGACTTGATGGGGTTGAAGGTCTTCATCGCCTCGATGATCAGCAGCGTCTGGCCGGCATTCACCTTGTCGCCGACGTTGACGAAGACCGGCTTGCCGGGCTCGGGCGACAGATAGGCGGTGCCGACCATCGGCGACTTCACCACGCCGGGATGCTTGGAGAGGTCGGTGCCGGCGGGCGATGCCGCAACGGCCGGGCCGGGAAGCGCTGCCCCACTTGGCGCGGGCGCCGCAGCGTGCGCGACGACGGTGGGCGCGACTGCGACAGGCCGTGCCACGCGAACACGCCGGTCGCCGTCGGCCATTTCGATCTCGCCGAGATTGGTCTCCTCCAGGAGCTTCGCCAGTTTGCGAATGAACTCCGTATCCATCTCGAACTTGGCCATGGAGATACGCTCCCGGATGAATTTCAGCGTTTGAGGCGGAGGGCGAGCGCCTGAAGCGCCAGCAGGTAGCCCTGGATGCCCAGGCCCGCGATCACGCCCACGGCTGCCGGACTTATATAAGAGTGATGGCGGAAGCTTTCCCGCTTGTAGATGTTGGAAATGTGAACTTCCACGACCGGCAGCTCGGCGGCGTTGAGCGCGTCGAGCAGGGCGATCGAGGTGTGGGTGTAGGCGCCGGCGTTGATCACGATGCCGCTGTTCTTCTCGCGGGCAGCCTGGATCAGGTCGACCAAGGCGCCTTCATGGTTGCTCTGGGCGAACTCGACAATTATCCCCAGCCGCTCGGCCTCCTTGCGGCATGCCATCTCGACGTCGGCGAGGGTTTCGCGGCCGTAGATCTGCGGCTGGCGCTTGCCCAGCATGTTGAGATTGGGCCCGTTGAGCACCAGCACCGGCTTGGCGGCCGACGAGTTCCGGTTCTGGCGCCGGGCGGCCTTCTTGGCCAAGCCTTGCCTCCCAAAGTCACGAAAACGCCGGGCCTTATAGCCTGAGCGCCTCGGCGCGGGCAAACAGCCGGTCGGCGAGGGCGTTGAAGGTCCGGCGCTCCTCTGGACTGAGGGCCTCGTAGAGCTTGGCCTCGTAATCGAGCGCCAAAGGCACGATCCTGGCGTGCATGGCCCGGCCACGGGCGCTAAGCCGCAGCGAGGCGCGGCGGCGGTCCTCGCGATCGGTGCCCCGCTCGACCAGGCCGCGCTGCATCAGCCCGGCAACCGCCCGGCTCACGGCTACCTTATCCATGACAATGCGCTGGCCCACTTCAGAGGCCGTCAGCGGCGCGAAGCGACCCAGCGCCGCCATGACCCGCCATTGCGTCACGGTGAGGCCATAAGGCTGTGCATAAAGATCGTGCAGCGATTCGCTCACCAGCTGCGCGAGGACCGACAGCCGGTAGGGAAGAAAATTCTCCAGTTCGAGTGTTTGCGAGGGGGCTTGCGGAGCAGGCGGCATAATAGTTACATCTGAAACTAATTCGCCAACTGCGTCAAACAAGGAGATCAGCATGGCCAGCATCAGCGATCTCAAGACCTTCGAAGCCGACTCCGTGAACCCGATGGGCACTGACGGCTTCGAGTTCGTCGAATACACCGCGCCCGATCCCGAGGCGCTCGGCCGGCTGTTCGAGAGCATGGGCTTCGTGCGGGTGGCACGGCACCGCTCCAAGGACGTCTCGCTGTTCCGCCAGGGCGACGTGAACTTCATCGTCAACGGCGAGAAGGAAAGTTTCGCGCAAGGCTTCGCCC